>JALTOP010000423.1 GCA_027000105.1 Planctomycetaceae bacterium
GGCTGGAGATCGCTTCTGTTCTCACCGGCATTCCTGTCAAGATTGGAGACCCAAGATGCCCCGTTCTCATCGAGTTCGTTCTCATCGAGTTTGTTCTCATCGAGTTTGTTCTCATCGAGTTTGTTCCCATCGAATCGGTCACTTCCTGTTCTGTCTGGCAATTTACTGCTCCGTAGCTCTCTGCCCGTTTCACTCGTTTGCTGCCGCAGCGGAAAAAATGTGGAAAGCGGGTGTCGCGCGTGCCGTCATCACACCGGAGAAAGCGGTTTGGCTGGCCGGTTACGGAACGCGACGTGTTCCCGATGGAAAACTTCATGACTTATGGATGAAGGCGTTGGCATTGGAAGACACCGAGGGCAGCCGTGCCGTGTTGATCACAAGCGATTTCCAGGGGGTGCCGAAGGTGATGAGCGATCGCGTCTTTGAGCAGTTGCAGAAAAAATATGGCCTGAAACGGGAACAGGTGATGCTGACGTTTTCGCATAATCATTGTGGCCCGAGGCTGGGCGATGATTTGATCGATTATTACCCGGTTGATGCCGATCAGGTCAAACTTGTCAATGAGTACACGTCTCAAATGGTACGGGAATGTGTTGCGCTGGTGGGAAAATCACTGTCGAATCTTCAACCGGCGTTGCTGTTTCAGGGAGAAGGGAAAGCAACTTTTGCAGTCAATCGCCGAAACAACAAAGAGTCCGAAGTCCCCGCTATCATTGCGCGAGGCGAAAAACTGAAAGGTCCAGTCGATCATGCGGTTCCCGTTCTGAAAGTGACACGTCCTGACGGAAAAATCGAGGCGATCCTGTTTGGATACGCCTGCCACCCGACCACGCTCAGCTTTTTGAAATGGTGTGGCGATTATCCCGGCTTCGCACAAATCAATCTGGAAAGGGAATTTCCGGGAGCCACCGCGATGTTCGTCAATACCTGCGGAGGCGATCAAAACCCGCTTCCCCGGCGGAAGGTCGAGCTATGTGAAAAATATGGCAGGATGCTGGCCGATGGAGTCAAGCAGGCATTGCAAAAACCGCTTCAACCGATCTCACCCAAACTGCGCACCGCTTTTCAGTATGTTGATCTTTCTTATCTGAAGGTTGTGCAGCGTGAAGAACTTGAGCGGCTCGTCAATGACAAAAACCGCATTCGCGCCCGCTGGGCAACGCGCATGTTGGGAAAACTGGATCGCGGAGAAACATTTTCGCCCAGCTATCCCTATCCCGTTCATGCCTGGCGATTGGGAAACGAAATGCTCGTGATCGGCATGGGGGCAGAAACGGTGGTTGATTTCGCGCTCCGTTTCAAAAAAGAGTTTGGCCCCGGCACCTGGGTTTGTGGATACACCGACGATATGATCTCGTACATTCCCTCCCGACGTGTCTGGGGCGAAGGAGGATACGAAGGCGGTTCATTCCTGTATGAATACGGCCGACCCGCCTTCCGCTGGGCAGGGGACATCGAAGACCGCATCGCGGAAACCGTCCATCAACTTGTGAAACAGGTTCAAAAATAGCGTTACACGTCTGCGGGGACTTCGAATTCTTTACGGTATTTTCGTTTCAGAAATGCGTTGGCAGCTTCTGCGTGTTCGCCGGTGAATTGTTCAGTTTGCGGGTTATGGTGCAAAACCGGACTGAGGCGAATTTCGGAATTGCTCATGCTGTAGCCATGTGCTTTGAGGTGGTTGGTCATTTGTGAAAGCAGGGCGTTCCAGTTCGCATCATCTGGACTGATTTCTCTCGCCTGATCGAGACTGTAGCGGGAGCCTGCCCGGAAGCCGATATTTGCCAGATTGCACCAGCCTGTCGAATCGTGACCTACTTTGATCTCTGCCCGCAATAACGAGGAATCGTTGGCGCGAATTGCATCAATAAAGTTCTGGGCGTGCGAACTTCCCGATCCTCCCGAGAAGCCGCGAATTTTTTTGCCGGCTGTATCGTAAGCGGCGCCGCCACCCCGTCGGCCCATGTAGTAACCTCCCTCACATTGGACGAAGTAGCCGGTTGTCACACCACGATATTTGAGCGAACCTTTCTCGCCGGGCTTGGCGGGAAGATTGCTCAAGCCGATATAAGTCGGAATCTTTCCGGTATCGAAATAGGCAAAATGCACGTTCGGCGTGTTCCCTGCATCGTTCCAGACAACCCGACCGCCGCCTGCGACAATCCGTTTGGGCAGTGTGACTTCGTCCTGAAACACCACATTGCGGACATCGTCCAGCACATGCACGCCCCAGTTCCCCATCTCGCCGGAACCGGTATTCCAATCCCAATGCCAGTCGTAATGAAGTTTGTTGCGATACAGAACCTGATCTTCCGCCGGGCCAAGCCAAAGATTGTAATTGACTTCTTTCGGGATCGGTAACGGCGTGCTTCGTTTGCCGATGGAACCACGAATGCCGTACCGGCAAACCTGAACATACTTGATTTCGCCAATCGCTTTTTCTTGATGCAGAAACTGTTTGATCTCCGCCTGAATCGGTGAAGATCGCTGTTGCGTGCCGAGTTGCACGATCCGGTTATATTTTCTCGCCGCCCGTACTACTTGCCGACCTTCCCATTGGGAATGCGAAAGCGGCTTTTCGACATAAACATCTTTCCCGGCTTGCATCGCCCAGATAGCCGCCAGGCAATGCCAATGGTTACACGTTGCAATGGAAACGGCATCGATGCTTTTATCTTCCAGCATCTTGCGCATATCGGCGTATGCTTTCGCTCGTGGAAAGTTTTTCAGATGAGCCTGCTGGCGTTTGATATCGGGATCAACCAGTCCGACAACGTTGACGCCGGGGATCGAACGAAACAGCTTCAAATGTCCGCCGCCTCGCCCACCTAACCCGATGACAGCCAGGCTGATTTCTTCATTTGCCGCCCGCAAGTTCGAAGAACGCGAACCAGCCAGAAACGCTCCGGCTGCCAAACCACTTTGAAGAAAACTTCTGCGAGTAAGCTGTTTCATTTCTTTCTTTCTGTTTTTTATCGTCCTGTTGTCAATAACCAGATGCCGTTCATTATCGGATATCGTCTCTGCCCGGGCGACGATTTCAGAGTAAACAATATCCCTTCCGTTGGCAATCGTGACATTATCTGTCTTGTTGTTTGCGAAGTGCGGAAATGCGTTTGTGAGGTTCGTTAACTGTTGCGTTATCAGGGTGTTATTATGACGTCATCCATTACCCGAAACCGGAACGAGACGGTCGGCCCGCGGCGACTGGCTGTCCGGGGAACTCTCCTCAAACATGTTCAATCAGGATGTTCAATCAGGATGCGTCGCGATCTGCACAGGCATGCGGTTTCAATTACTCAGCTTCATGTATTCAGCTTCAAGCATGCGATTTCAACTGTGCGATTTTAATTCTTTTGCGAATTTTGCAAAGTTGTTCCCCCGTTGTTCGTAGTTCTGGAATTCATCGTAACTGGGACAGCCGGGGGAAAGCAGAATTGAATCGCCCGATTTTGAACTCTCCCAACACCACTGGACTGCCGGTTTCAATGAAGGATACAACTGGCAGAGAACGTTCTTTTTCTGTTTCGAGAGGATCGGCTTCAGGCGTTGAAAGATACGCTGGCCGGTTGGCCCCACACAAGCGATGCCGCGAAGTATGGAAGTCGTTTTCAATTCGCCGATCAGCCCTTCCAGATCGTCAGGGAGAAGGGCACCGCCGAGGATCAGCCACGTCGGCTCTGTCATGCTGCGCAGTGCGGCGATCGCCGCATGAGGACAGGTTGCCTTGGAATCGTTGATGAATCTGCGTCCTTCTCGCTCTGCAACGAATTCCATCCGGTGTGGCAACCCTCGATAGTCTTTCAACAGGGAAGCGGCATCTTCCCAGCAAATATTTCCGCCTTGCAAATCACCTATTCTTTTTACTGCCGCGTATGCAGCCGCAGCGTTGCGTCTGTCATGCACGGGCCAACACTCCGGCAGGCCGGCTAAATCTTCATTCCCAAAATAAACCGGTGTTGCCTGCGAACGCCAATCCCCGTTTTCACGAAACGAAGCGGGCAAAACTGCCAGTTGTGTCACGTCCTGATTGCGGAGCAGGCTCTGTTTGCATGCCCGATAATTTTCCTCACCGCCGTGCCAATCGAGATGATGCGGGAAATAGTTTGTCAACACCGCGACTTCAAATGAGTATTTCCGACGGGACAACCAATGTAACTGGAAGCTGCTCAGTTCCAGAATGACCCAATCCCGATCGGATATCTCGTTCACATGCGGAAGTAAACTGTTACCGATGTTCCCCCCTACATGAACACTGATGTTCATGGAAAGCAGGAGATGCTCGATCATGCTGACAGTGGTTGATTTCCCGACGCTGCCCGAGACCGCGATTATTTTTGCCGAACAGTTCGCCAGAAAAAGTTCAATCTCGGTCAGAACGGGGATTCCCTTTTCTTCGGCTGCCCGCAGACAGGGATGACTCGGCTTTACCGCAGGGGAAACAAGAATCAGATCGGCGTCAACAAAATCTTCTGGATGGTGCTGACCAAATCGAAAGGAAACATGGGGATAACCCTGCAGTCTGGCAACGGAATCGACCAGTAACTCGTCGGAAGAACGATCTGTCACCAGAATGTCAGCTCCCAACTCCGCGCAATATTTGATCGCGGCGATCTGCCCCCCGAAATGCCCCAGTCCCATCGCGGTAATGCGGGTGCCGGGCTTGATGGCATCGGGCTTGATAGCATCAAGCTTGGGGAAACCGGGATCAGGAGCACCGGTTTTTTCTGAAAGATTTCTGTTCATTACCGCAAACCAAATTCTGTCACCCGCTCACATATCCGGACTCGATTCGTTATAGTGCCCCCGCAAGAGACTGTAAAGAAGGAAATCACCTGGGAAGGGACGGAATGTCGACTGAAAATTTACCGAAGATCATTATCAAACCGCGTCGGGCGCTTCCGTTTTTTTCGAGGCATCCCTGGGTCTTTGCGGGAGCGATCGGGAAGTATGCGAAGAATCTGGAAACCGGTTCGGAAGTGCTTGTTCTTTCGAATGAAGGCAAGCCGATCGCGCGGGGGTTGTTCAATCCGGCCAGCCAGATAAAAGTCCGGCTCTACAGTTGGGATGTCGCTGTTCCGCTGGACAGGGACTTCTGGAAAGCTCGACTCGAATCTGCAATTTCCCTGCGCAGACGGATCTTTCAGGATGAAGCCTCCTTCAATGCCTGTCGCCTTGTTTTCAGTGAGGCGGATGATCTTTCCGGATTGACTGTCGATCGTTTTGGCGATTGGCTTGTGGTGCAATTTACTTCTGCTGCGCTGGCGAAACGCTCCGACGAAATTTGCAATCTGCTCGAGGAGTTACTGCAGCCCCGGGGGATTTGGCTGCGAACAGAAAAGGGAATGGCCGCGGCTGAAGGAATGGATCTGTCGGATCAACTGCTCTCGGGAGAAACGCCGCCGCGTCCGCTGCTTATCGAGGAAAACTCCCTTTCATACGGTGTCGATTTGTGCGAGGGCCAGAAGACCGGTTTCTATTTCGATCAACGCGATAATCGTCTTGCCGCCGCACGGTATCTGCATGGCCAGGTTATCGATGTCTGCTGTTATACGGGCGGTTTCACATTGAACGCTCTCAAATATGGCAGGGCAGAACACGTTACCGGGATCGATTCTTCTGCTCCCTCATTGCAGATGGCGGAACAGAACGCCGCCAGGAATGGTCTGGAGAGTCGTTGCAGGTTTGAACAATCCGACGCCTTGAAGTATCTCGAAACGTGCGAGGAAAAGTATGATGGTATCGTGCTCGATCCTCCCAAGTTCGCTCGCAGTCGCGGTGGCATTCAACGGGCAGCCAAGGCGTATTTGAAGTGGAACATGGCAGCGATCAACCTGTTAAAGCCCCGCAGTTGTCTGGTGACATGCAGTTGCTCCGGCTTGATTTCCCGTGAAGATTTCGAGGAGATCATCGCGCGGGCCGCAATTGAGACGAATCGCAAGGTAAGAATTCTTGAATCGCGCGGACAGGCCTCCGATCACCCTGTTGCAACCACATGCCCGGAAAACGCCTACCTGAAATGCCTGATCTGCGAAGTTGAATAGAAGCAGGCTGTCTGATCATTCTCCTGAAATCTGATCACTTTCCTGAAATCTGATCACTTTCCTGGACAGAGGTTGGGAAAGAGGCTGAAAGCACACGAAACGTTGCAACGTCGAAACAGGGCGACATCGAAACAGGGCAACGCTTCAGTTGGCGACACGAACGAGAATTTCACCCCGTTCCATTTCCGCCATGTCGCAGGAGTATCGATCGTAGCAATCGGTGTAACATGTCTGATCGATATGAAAGTGACCGGTTCGATCCAGGTATCTGAGCAGGGCGAGAAGAAACAGAGGTTGATACCTGACAGCGAATTCGCATTGATACCCGAACGAACAATCGGTTGCATTTTTTTGAAGCAGGATAATCGAGCCACGCTGCATACCGATCCCCGGTTGACCACGATATTGACCAAACAACAGGATCGATCCGGCCAACATTTCGAGCCCCGGATTTTTCCCTGCGTTTTTCTGGATAACAATGGTTCCCCGCCTCATTCGTCTTCCCGGGAAATCTCCGGCGTCCCCTTGAACAAATATCTCACCGCCTTTCATCCCGCGCAATTCTCCCGGTGCTGGTGAGCCGATTCGGTCGCCCGCATTTCCCTCGATCACAATCCGACCGCCAGACATCGAACAACCGACCGCATCGCCTGCATCGCCGGTAACGACGATCTCCCCGCCGCTCATCCGCTCGCCCAGACAGTCACCAACATGGCCGGAAATGACCATTCTTCCCCGTTCCCAGGTACGGCCAATCCCATGCACACGAGAAAAATCTCCCACCCATTGCACCGTTCTTTCCTGCGACGGTCTCTCATCCGACATATCGGAAGGAGAAATCTCATCGACACAAAACAGGCTGTCGAAAGAAACCGGATGTTTCCCATGCTGAATCGTTGCATGACGGATTTGCTCCAACGAACCGTTTTGCAACAGGCTGTTGAACGCTGCATTCAATTCAACTGAAAACGGAATATCTCCAACAGCTTTTATGTTGATTGAACTCGACATCGCTTCACATGAATCACTTCTGATACTGAACTCCAACAGGTGACACTGAACTCCAACAGACTCCCGATCAGGGGAAACGGAACCCGATGAATGTTTCCTGAACGCAACACTATCCATTAAATGATGTTTTCCTGCAACGAACAGAAGACCGACTGTTGCGGATGCCATCGAAAAAATACAAAGAACCGGGCACCGTAACTGCAATCTGGGTAAAGTATTAGGGCAACGAGAGACAAAAAGAAACAAACTTTGACAAGAATTCTTAACATCGGCGTGATTCCTGCTCTGATAACTGGCACCATCATCCGTAATGAATCAACTATCAGTCGAGGTCGCCATGTTTCAGGTTTTTGAAGTGAACAGCATTGAGGAACTCAGCACGTACCGTCTTGCCTGGGAGGAACTGTGGAATCGGGGACGCTCCAAACGGTTTCAGCTTTCTTTCCCCTGGCTCGAAGCATACTGGAAATATTCAGGGACAGACCGGAACCTGAAAGTTCTCGTTGCGACGTTGGCAGGGCGAGTGATCGGGATTCTGCCGTTGGTCAGCAAGAAAACTGATTCCCGATTAGGCCCCCTGAATGTTGTTACCTATCCACTCGATGGATGGGGCTGTTGGTTCGGACCGGTGGGACCAAACTCAGCCGCAACATTGACCGCAGGAATACGATATCTCTCCAGAGCGAAATCGGATTGGGATCTTCTTGATTTCTCCTACACGGACCGGGATCGCCTCGACCTGGGACGCACGACCACCGCAGCTCGCAATATCGGCTGGAGCACTCTGGAACGAATTTGGCAAACTGTGCCGACAATTCAACCGGGAGAAAGCTGGGGGCAGTTCCTCGATCGAAAAAGGGGGAAAAAGCTCGATCGTATTCTCGCTGCTGAAGAAGAACTTGCCTCACACGGAAAGGTAAAACTGAAACATTATCGTTCCGATTTTTCGGATCGAAATGAAATGGATTCATTCCTGGAAGCCTGGCAAGAGATTGCCCAAGCGGCCAATGGAACAGCCAGGGAAGAATTGCCCATGGTTCTCTCGATGGCCGAGGCGGCAGAGGATTCCTTGCTGCTCGATCTGTCTCTGCTCACCATTGATAACAAACCGGTCGCTGCCACGATCGGCTTTGTGCATCCCCACGGTTTGGAGATCGTTCGCTGTGTCTGTTTGCCTGACCAGCCAGCCGCCACGCTGTCGGTACTGATGGGAAGACTCCTGGAACAATCGTTGCTGCTGGGAGATGAATCAGTCGAAATATGCCCCGCCTGCTCGCTGAAAGAACCGGCGAGAACTCTCTGGGCAACGAAAATGCTCTACAGCTATCGATATTCCTGCACACCGTTGACTCACATTCGAAGTGCAGCACTGTTGAAATATCACGCTGCAACAACTCCCCGTGTTTCACAAAAAAGAGTCAGCGAACCACTTCGCCAGACAACTCCAGTTCGCCAAACAGAAAACGACTGCCAGACAGAGAAAGTCCGCACTTCCCCCAACATCGCTGCTGCAACAGGTGGCCTGCCCAGCAAAACAGTCACCCCGGCAGCCCCGAGGCTGAAAATTTACCGGCAATAACAATAAAAGGGCAGGAAAATACGGAACAGATTACAACCTGGGAATTACTGCTCGTAGCGGTTTCGGTTCCAGTTTTTCGCAAGCTCTGCCAGCTTGTTTAGCGTCTCCCGATTGGCGGAACAGGCGACGATGCCCGGCAGACGCAGCATATCCGCCCGATCGTCCAGCCAGGTTTCCTTGAAGTGGACCGATTCACCATTGTGAACCCAGACCGCATCTCCCCCCAATGTGCGTGCAATATGAAGTGAAACCGGGAAATCATAGATGTTGGGAGAGTGAATCAGGGAACCGCCGAATTCTCCACAGGCCAGCAGAGGGTAAATGCTGTCGGGCATTTCATCAGGAGCGAATCCGTTCAAACCGATCTGCGTTACCATTTTCGCACATTCGGGATCTCGCTGCTGAAAACCGATCAGGTAGATATTGGGAGAATCGGGTCGGGTCACCGGATCGATCGGCTGCAACGAATTCAGGGCATCCCGGGCCGTTTTTGAATAGTCGTCTTTTCCACAACGAATTGTTCCCTGGCTCACTTCAACCCATCCGCCCATCGGCCCCTGTTCAGGCAGATAGACCAGCGAGTAAAGAACGTCTCCCGAATTTCGCAAATGCAACATCACACTGTAACCGTTGCCCGTCCTGTCTCGAAACTGTCTTGTTCCATCGATCGGATCGAGGGCGAGGGTGAGTTCCGATTCTTCTGCAAACCGTTCCAGGTCACCCGTCGTTTCTTCCGCTTCGATCCTGCACTGCAAAAACAGCGGATCGAGATCGCGCATCGCGTTGATAATCAAATCCTGAACGGTCAGGTCGGCCAGCGTCAGCGCATCGGTAAATATCGAACCGGACGTCTTGCCACTGATTTCGATATTATGCTTGCGAAGTTCACGAGCAATGCTTCCCGCCCAACGCATGACGGCAGGCAATTTTTCAGAAAGAGCGGCGACCACTTCATTTTGCATTTTCATCTCTTTTCTCTTGGCGTAACTGATTCAACTTTCAATGTCTTTGGATTTCAAAACCGCATCAACTCAACAAACCTGCACAGGTCTGTTCGTCTCCCTGTTCCTGCTTTCTCTGTTCTTTATCTTTCGGGCGACAATAGTCGTGATGGCTCAGACAAACCGTGCCCCGGCTGAATCGGACAGGTTCCCACTGACGCTACATTTCCCGCAGGTGTTGTTTCCTTGAACGATGGCCTTTGCCAGGGGATACTCAACCTGACAACGAATGAAGTTTAGAGATCAAACGCTCATTTCTCAAACTCGTTCGTCACCATGACCGGTAGTATCGAAACATAAACTTGCCGGGACGACGGAAAAACCTGGTTCATTATAAAGGCATGAGGATCACACGCATCGGGACTATGATTCCCGTTGCACTCCCCGGATTGTGGGTTATGCAGTCTGTTTTCGGCAGGTGTTGGCTCCGTTTTGTTGGGCAAACCAGCGGGCCCAGTAGCCAGCCCGCGGATACTTGTTATCGTATGAACCAGGATTGTCACACGAAGCAGGTGCACAAACTGAAGGGCACCACTTTCTTCCGTGATTTTATTTGATTATGATTGAAGCAGGAGGGGGCGAGGTGTTTCCTGCTCTTTGGCGATCGGAAGGAACGGAAGACGAGCTTTTTGCGACGTAGCCGGTTTTGATCGCTCCGCATGTTCGATCGCACCGGAAGGTTGTGGAAATGCCCAATGGACGAGTTTAGCGATAATTGGAACCCCGTTCTGGTGCGGGAAGTTCGGCGGATGCTCAAAAGCCGGGCCTTCGGGGGCACGTTTTTTCTTATGCTCCTCAGTTGCTGGGGCAGCTGTCTTTTTTTGATTATCGATAACTGGTCGTTGCTCAATCTGACTGAATACGGCCGCGAGTTCTGTACGATCTATTTTTTTATTCTGCTCGTTCCGATTTGTATTGTTGTTCCTTTGACGATCTTTTCAGTCAGTTCCCGGGAACGGCTTGGCCAGACACTGGAAAACATCGCCCTGACCGGCATAAAGCCTGGCCAGGTTCTCAATGGTTATCTCGGTTGCGGATTCATGCAGGCGGGTTTGTATTATTCCGCCCTGTTGCCTTTTATCAGCTTCGGATACCTGTTTCGTGGAATCGGGATTGCTCAAATTCTTGCGGGGATCTTCATCACGGTTTTGCTCGGTGCCGCTTCCTGGGTCTGGAGCTTATTGTTGGGAACAACAGTGCGAGGAACTGTTTCCCAAACAGTCTGCCTGATCTTCACTCTGTTGGGGGGACTGCTCGCCTTCGCAGTCTCTTTTTCAATCATTATGGCTTTATTTTCCTCCGATATGAACATAGGAGGCGTTTTCGGTTTTTTCTGTCTCGCAATTCCAACATTAATGATGATGTCTTTCTTTTACGGCATCGCCAAGGAGCGGATCCGTATCACCAACCGTATGGTCAGACCGTATCGGGTTGTTCTGGATGAGCAGGGGAATATCCTCAGATTCAAACCGGATGCCAACAACCTTTTCCATGAAATACCGGAATGGCACGAGCGGACAAACCTGGAAGTCAGAAATCAGTAACCTCCGTTCCCGTTTTGTAGAAGAATCGCGTGTCATGAAATTGATCCCCGTGCTTGATATCCTGAACGGCCTTGCCGTCCGTGCTGTCGGGGGTGTGCGGAATGAATACAGACCGCTGCAATCGCTCGGTTGCCAATCTTCCAGGCCAATTGATATCGCCCGTTCAATCCGCACCCGCTTCGGTTTCAAACAATGGTATGTTGCCGATCTGGATGGCATCGTCCATCGGCAATGGAACTGCGATATCCTGGAAGAACTTCTCGAAGACGATTTCTCGCTCACTATCGATCCGGGGATCCGATCGATCGAAGATCTGTATC
>JALTOP010000424.1 GCA_027000105.1 Planctomycetaceae bacterium
GGTGATGCCTGCCGATCATGTCATTTCAACCAGAGAGGATTTTCAGCAGGGCGTCGCCACCGCGGTGGAGTTGGTTGAAAAGCAACCGGATCGCCTGGCCTTGATCGGCGTTCCTCCCACGTTTCCTTCAACCGGGTTCGGCTACATCGAACAGGCCGAGCCGATACCGGTTTCTTCGGGGTGTGCATTTGAAGTGAGAAGTTTTCGCGAAAAACCGGATCGATGCACAGCACAGCGGTATCTACAGGCCGGCACTTTTTTCTGGAATTGCGGCATCTTTATCTGGAAAGCGCAAACCATTCTGGAGGCCCTGCGGCAGCACGAACCGGAATTGATCGAACGAATCGAAAAAATCGCCAGCGCAATCGGTTCCGGCCATGATCGGCAGGTACTGGAAAAGGAATTTCCGCTTTGTCCCTCAATCTCCATCGATTACGCGGTTCTTGAACGGGCGCAATGTATTGCCGTCGTGCAGGCGCCTTTCCAATGGGACGATCTCGGTAGCTGGCAGGCATTGCAGCGACTTCACGGCGAAGACGAAAACGGCAACACGATCATCGCCCTGCATGCGGGAATCGATACCGCCGACTGTGTGATTCATTCAGAAAAAAATCATCTCATCGCGACAATAGGTATCAAGAACTGCGTCATCGTCCACACCCCTGATGCGACTCTGGTAGCCGACAGGAATGACGAAAACGCGATTGCAAAACTGGTCGAACAACTGCATCAGCGCGGTTTGCAGGACTATCTCTGAACTGTCTCTGAACAGTCTCCGTTTGACGTTCGCAGCACGATTAACGGGTTCGCCAAAGAACACGTTCGTCGGGGCACAACCTGGCAAGCAGGTGATCGATATCCGCACGAAACCTTTTCGCATCCTGCGGATATCCTTTAGTCGGTTTCAGATCGGCCAGATGCTCCCGCCAGTAATGATTGAACAGTTCCATGCACGTTTCCCGTACATATTTCGCGACCATCGAGGCCAACGCCACAGGAAAATGCCGCTCGCTATTGACACCGAAACTGATACAGGTATTCCCCGAACGATATCGGCTCTGTTGTTGTGATTCCCGCTCCGTGAAAAACAACTGCTCCGGAAAGGCTTCGTGCAAATAGTTCAGATACCGGTTTCTGCCACCATGTTTATCGGCCCAGATTCGCTTCGATCCGTCTGTTTCAGGGCAAATCTGTTTGAGAAGATTCAACGAACATCTCGTCAGCAACTCGCTTTTGTTGCCGTATTGATCAATCAGCTGATTGAACCGTGCCGGGCAGATAATCTCCACCGCGATCCTTTCAAGTTTCAGTTGATGCGACTCCATCACCTGTTTGAGCGTGAACCGATCTTCCGAAATCCGGCCTTTATCGCAAGCCAGGGGAAGGGGCAGATCACGATTCCGATACCAGGGTTGATCCTCAAAAGCAGGCGGAATCGAATGGCTGAGTTGCTTGATGAATTCCATCAGCGATTCCGATCGGTATCCTGCCAACGCGGAAAAACCCAATACGGAACGTTCCAGAACTTCCAGGCCCTTGCCGGAACTGTAAACTTCTTTGGAATCGGCGACATGCAGACGATCATCGCCGCGACCGGGAGAGTTGCTCACAACCGCTTCCAGCGCTCTCCAGAAATCGAACGGAACGTCGCCCTTTTTTTTGACAGACCAGACCGTTACGCCAATCACCAGAGGCCCCAACTTCGGGCCATACCCGGCTTCATCGATCCCGATGACATAATCTGTTGACACAATCGCCTTCCATTGAACCGTTTAACTTCCTGGCTTCCCGTAGAGTGATCCATCAGGTGTAAGTGTAGGGTGCCTCACGATGTACCCTACGGTTCTGGGCCAACGGCGAGGCGGATGTCGTCGAACCACTTGATGCAATCGAACTCGGCCGTAACCTGCAACGCGGAACCTGCGTCATTTTCTAGTAGGTCGAGGCGTAGCAAAAGCAGTAACGCTTCGATTCACCTTTCAACTGAAGGCGTGGCACCAGTTGATAAAGTGGAATCAATTGTTATTTGTTTATATATTTGATGTCGAGAATAGATTGGGTCCAGAGCTTCCATTTCCCTTTTTCTTTGCGGAAAACTTGCATCAGGTCAAGTTCGTTATCATGAAAGGCAAGGCCAGACACCTTGGTTGTCGTTTGCTTGATTCTGACAACAGCATATTCTCCATCTGATCCTATATAAGAAAACGAAAGAAGTTTGTAGCGCAAATCATAATTATCAAAGGCAGTCTGGCTTTTCTGTTTGGTCGGCAGGTATGACGGGGACAGGGTGTGAATAGTTTTCATCATGCGGTCCATATCTTCTGCTTGTGTTGCTTGTAGGTTTTCTTTGACGACAGATTTAACTGCTTCTGCGATCTTGTCTTCTGCATACGCGATGTTTCCGGAAAGAACGATGCAGACAATTGTCGAGAGGATGAGCCTATTCATTTTGTATTTCCTTTCTTTTGAACCGGACGACCGAGTAGTTGTAGCGACTGTCTTGAAAATCAAGGCAGTTCTTTTCCATCCAGATCGGCCAGAATTTTTTCAACAAGTCGGGGAACGTACGATTTTATTCTGGGGAGCGATTTCTCGTTCTCAAGCGGGAGGCTTGCAATTTTGTCGCGAATCGATGCCGCTTTCTCATCAAGATAGTCGATCGCATTCAGCGCCGCCACAGACGTGTAAACATCGCTGTTGTTCAGATTGGCCGCTTTAAGAAGGACGGGCAACGCGAGTTGCAAATCGGAATCGCTGCCGTATCGCCCGAGTGCTTCCGCCGCGACGATGCGAACGGAAACCGATTCATCACTCAGACTGGAAAGCAATTCATCGTGCGTCATTTTCACGCCGTCCGCTTTGTTGATTAACGCCCAGGTGCAGGCCCAATAGCGGATGACCGATTCATCATCCTGAAACGCGTTTTTGATTCCCTGCTCGATCTTTTCCCGCTGCGTGTTTTCCAAAGTTACATAGGAAGCCAGCAGTGCCGCCAGCGTATCCCTTTTCAGGTCGACAGTCAGCTTCAATTC
>JALTOP010000425.1 GCA_027000105.1 Planctomycetaceae bacterium
GGTCTGATCACTCCCTGCGAGCAGTTGCTGGCCGATCGCCCCCAACGATGTCCCGTAAATGTAATCGCTGATCTGCTCCGACTGCAAAGTGCCGAGTTCGCGCAGTTCCTTCAGTCCGAGCGTGTAGATCGTGCGGTAGACATCCGCATCGACATTCTGCAGGATTGTCTCTTCAAACTTTTCAGGAGTCAGTACCTGATTTTTGTGCGAAACGAGAAACGATTGACGCCCATTCTCTTCGATTCTGCGAGTCAATTCGTAATGCTCGCCGCGATGTTTGATTCGAAGCGTGCCCCCCCAACCGGCCGTTCGGTCACTCCCCCGGGAAGTGATCAGACCGGCAGCCGGGTAGCCGTACAAGACACCTCGGATGAACCGGAGCAATGTCGATTTCCCGGCTTCGTTTGGCCCGTGAATCAGGCTGATCCCTTTTTTGCGCACCGGTAGGAGGAGATCGTTCCATCTGCCGAACTGTTCAATCAAAATATCCGTAATTTTCATCGACCGCTCCCTGGTCTGGCCCCTGACATCAGTTGACTATGAAGATAAATATGACTTGTGAAAATGACTTATGAATCTGACTGCCCGGCAAACGTCCGCTTGAAACCCTGCTTTTTGAAGACGGTCGCTTGCCTTTGTCTCAGCCGGCCTGTTCCAATTCTCCCTGCAACGCGAGCAGGCCGAGTTCGGCTGCCCGATGACAAAGTTCACTGTGGTTCAATTCCGCCAATACTTTTTTCAGCATGGGTGAGTGGCTCTCCAACTTTTTGAGAGCGTCTCCGTTTTCGTTCTTTTTATTCGAGGTATTCTGATTTCCCAGAAACTGCAGAAACTGCTCACCCAGATATTTTTCCTGCAGGTCGCGACCTTCTATTTTGACTCCGGTCAGTTGTGGAATCAGGGCGACATCGTGAAGGATGAAAATTTCTTCGAGAGGCTGCAGCGGCGAAAGAAGTTCCTGCAAATCTGCACTGGCGAACGGTATGACGAACGAATGCGGGCCGCGCACTTCCCATCTCAGTTGCATCAGTTTGGCAGGGCTGTAGGAATGATTCGACAACAGGCCGAGCAGTTCCCGTTCGGCCTGTTCCAGTAGTTCGTCCAACGCCGTTTCTTCAGAAACGCCCAGTTCAATCTTTTCCCGTACAACGGGAGAAACAGGTAGCGGGGTCAGTTCGATTTCTCCCTGCGAATCGATTTCGATCAACGTGGCAGAACAGAGTCCGGTAATGTCATTTGTCAACGACTGGATGACGCCGGGCGAATGATACAATCTGTTGCGGTGCCGGATTGTTCGGCATCTGGGGGACTGACCGGAAATAATCAGCTGATATTTTTCATCGGCCAGATCACTGACTGTTTCTTTTTGAGGAAGGTGTCCAATTGGTTGATCGGTCAAGCCGATATAGGTCGTTTGTGAGTTTGCTGTTTCATTTGATCGGCGCGAAGCCCGCTCGGAAATCAATTCGCAGCAGACCGTTCCAAAGCGGGTTTTTCCTGAATGCGAGACCGTGTTTTCAACCGAACCGTTCGGGATTGCGGGAGAATCTGTACCTGGACGATCCGCATCCAATTGAACAGATCGTGACTGAGCGGTCTTGTGGAGGATTTTCAACCCCGCGGGTAGGCAGTTTATTTTGCGTAACAGTTCGACTTCCCGATGATCGGGCGGAGTCCAGGCGACGGCAATTCCCTCTTCCAAAAGGGTTTCCACTCCATCGCGGAATACAGTGCAGGCCCGCAATGTGGGCGTTTTTTCACACAAGGAACCGGTAAGAAGCAGCAAGTCGGCAGAATGTTCCAAAGCCGATTCGATCAACAGTTCGAAGGCGTCCAAAGTAGCATCGCGGATGATGTCGTGATGGTCATCTTGTGCAGATGCTGATGAAAGTTCTCGAAGTTGGCTGTCGAGGTGCAAATGCCCTGCTACAAGCAAACGCCACGAGTGGCTATGCATATCGGAGTCCCTTCCTGATGCCCTCAAACGCCTTGACAGACGCTGCTGAATAAACGCTGATAAAATAACGTCGAAAATAAACACTGAAAACCGACCGATGATTCGCAAATCCCTCTGCCAATCATCTACTCTCCCTGTCCCTGAAGGGATTTCGAAAACAACAGCCCCAGCCGATTACGCTAGTCCGAATCATTCACAAGCCGAACCGTGCTCGCTCAATCCGTATTTGCCCAATCACTGTTCGCCCAAAACTGAGCGTGGTCGCCTAAACATGTTTGAGCAAAAGGAGTTACGTCAATTATGCTCGAATGTCTCACCAGTCAGCCGAACCTCACTGGTCTGTGGTTCTTCTGACAGGAAAAGAACCGTGGGCCACAAACCTGGCGGCTGGTGATTCATCCGGGCAAGCTGATAGTTTTCGTTTATTTTCCCCCGTGAGTGGGCAACTGTAGCAGCTTCTCCAGATTTCGCAAAGCCCAATTGTAGAATTTGCATTCGGGAGAGAGATATTGGGAAGAGTATTGACATGAAAAATCGGATTTTCCTCTCGGTGATACTACAATGATCCGCTCATGGTTTTTATTGTTAGCCATCGATCTGGAGTTTGTGAACACAAAAAAATGAACGCGAAAATGAAACGCAGTAATAATGGTCGGATTCACATATTAAGAGTTGACCATTAACAGACCCGGCCAACAGGCCAACAGACCCGGCGGCCGGATTGGATACCATTGAATTCATGAGTGAGAATCTTCATCGAAAATTTGCCCTCGAAGTTGTCGAACGACTCGTTGCAGCCGGTTATCAGGCGCTCTGGGCGGGGGGATGTGTGCGTGATTATTTGATGGGCCATACGCCGGAGGATTACGATGTCGCAACCAATGCGACACCCCAACAGGTTCGTCAGATTTTCGGACGTAAACGGACTTTCGCGGTGGGCGAAAGTTTTGGTGTGATTGTCGTTCTCGGGCCGGGCAAGCGGTACGGACAGGTTGAAGTGGCGACATTTCGTCAGGATAGTGTCGTTTCCGACGGAAGGCGTCCCGAATCTGTCCGCTTCTGCTCTGCTG
>JALTOP010000426.1:0-1314 GCA_027000105.1 Planctomycetaceae bacterium
GTTCTTCCCAACGTCATCCAGAGCCAGAAAGGGGTAATGATAAAACAGAGGCCATTGGTCACGAGCGTCGTCATCAGCGAAACGGCGTCATTCCCCCCGGCTTTGCGAGTCCAGACGGCTGCAGACGCCAGCGTCGAAGGAACGGCAGCCATGATCAGCAACCCCGAGGAGAACGGAGAAGCGGGCAAGAAAGAAACAATTCCCCAGACAGTCAGGGGAAACAGCATCATGCTGATTATCGAAGCAGTCAATACTCCCCAGGGGCGAGCTGCCGTTTGGCTCAGTTGCTCCAGACTGAGAGTGACCGACATGGCGAACAGAACCGCAAAAACGACCACTTTCGTCTGCACGAGAGAACAGACGAAATCACCCCAGGCAGAACCGGTCTGTCCAATGCCCACGCCCAGCGGCAGGATGATCAGCAGTGAATAGAGAAACCAGTGTTTGAAAAGGTGTTTCACAGGTTGGTCATTTCGTCGTGTTGACATTTTCAGCCAGTTGCTTCCAGCGTTTCAGTTTGAGCAACTGTCTTGCCCGGCGCGGTCTGGGGAGTTCGACCTGACCAAAAACTTCCACTGCGGAAGTAAACTCATTTTGCCTGGCCTGTGCTTCGGCCAAAAGTTCCAATGCACTTTGTTGCCAACGTCCCTCCGGGTAACGCTTGAGATAGTTGATCAGCGTATTCCCGGCTGCGCGATAATCACCTTTTTCAAATTGACATAATGCACTCCAGTAGCGGGCATCTTCGGATTGTAACGCACGCAGCAGGTTTTCTTTCTGAACCTCCGAAGATGCATCTGCCCCCTGCACGCCCCGTTGCAATTGCAGTCGCATGTAGGCAGAGATGGCCTCGCTTTCGTTTCCTGAAAGCTGGTCGATCCGCGACAGCAGCATCCGTCTGACCTGAGTTTTCCTGATCGTCCGGTTATCCCGTTGATCGACACTGGTACGAATCGACTGCACCGTCTTGTTGATGGTGGCCAGATACAGTTGACGCATCTGATCGGCTGACTCCGATGCTCCTGCAACACTTTCGTACATTTTATATGGATACTTCCAGAAGCGGACAGTTCTGCCGGGAAAAAGCCTGTCTGCCAACGCGGACGTTCTTTCAACGAGTCCGGGGACATCGTCCCGCGTCTGCAGATCGGAGAAGACCTCACACGCCATCTTGCCCGCCAATTCCATCTGCATCGCTTCACTGCGAGGCGAAATTCTCAACAGGCAATACGGAAGCGTAACCGATGCCTGCTTCCAGTCAGACTTTTTCAGTGAATCGACGACTGTCGGTTCATCTGCCAGTTCAGTGGAGAT
>JALTOP010000426.1:1324-11476 GCA_027000105.1 Planctomycetaceae bacterium
TTCCAGGCCGGCTGCGGGACAGAAGACAAGAACCTCCTTCATGACTGGCACAAGGATCAACGGCGGGAGCGGTTGATTGGCGGCCTCGCCATTCTGTCCGGGGCTGACCATGATCGCATCGAGATTCAATTGGCGAATCAGTGAAACAAACACCCAGCTCAAATCTTCATCAGAGCCCCGACCAGCCAAAGCAATATCCAACAGACTTCGCGGAACTGAAGCTTTCGAAAGTTCCTCTTGTGGAACCTGCTCCGGAAAGTTGGTTTGAAAATAGCGATAGAGGCGGGGGTCGATCAACAAGGGATCGCGAGTGATGTTCCGCTGAGTAAAAGCAAACAGCTTTCTCACCTTTTCTACATCGGTCGGAGCCCCCTTGACGATCTGCTCCATCATCTCGCGCATCAACAGTTGATCCCGTAAATACAGGGCATCAAGCATTGTTGCAGCCGGATCATTCAAATGCTCAATCTGCTTGTCGGTAAGAACTCCCTGCAAAGCGGGACTCTCCGAAGTCAGCTTCTGGCCTGAAAAGACTGCACAACTTTCGAGCCACTGGTTCAGAAGCGACAAAGCCGATTGCAGTTCTGTATTCATTGTCTTCTTCGAAGGACGAAGAATCTTGTAGATCGCTTCGAAATCTTCAGAACATCGCCTCTTCCTGACCAGTTCTGCCCTGGCAGAGGACTGTTCATCTTTGGGAGATGAGGTCTCCCCCTTTTCCCCGGGGCGACACCCCGCAAAACTTAACAACAAACCAAAACAGAAAACGACTCCAGTCCGTTTCAAAGGAGCAATAAACATGGCAGGTGTCACTTCGAGATGAAATAAATGGAATGCGACCATTGGAAAGAGGCTCTGGCCAACATCGATGTTCAAACCTTCGCAGTATCAGGTGACAGAAAATAAATCACCTCCGAACACTCCCCTCCTGCTGCCAGGCAGCAGCAGATTCCAATGACAAAAGAAAACGCTGGACTCATATCAGGAAATTATCAGGAATAAGTTAGACGGTATCGCGACTGGTTGCCAGTAAGTTCCTGTTGTTGAAACAATATTCTCCCCAGGAAATTCGACACGCCCCGTTCATTCCCAACCGGGAAAAGAAAACCGGGAAAAGAAACAAGCTCCGCTCAGACGAGACAGGCGAGACGGGAATGCTGCGAATGCCGGTACCGTTTTGAACTGAAGGAGGCTTCTCACTGAAAAATTAGACCGATTTTCGAACTTCCCTCGGCGCCCTGAACCCGCGGAGCCGATCCGCAGTCCCGGATCACGCCAGAGATTCTGACCACTCGTTTACCAGTACGCGAATCGCAAGAAGTTGTTGGATAATTTTCTTCAAATGACTCAATGGAAGCATATTGGGGCCATCACTCAATGCCTGATCCGGGTTGGGATGCGTTTCCATAAAGATGGCGTCCGCACCGCAGGCAACAGCTGCCCGGGCGAGATAGGGGATCATCTTCCGGTTTCCACCGGTTGTTTTACCACCCGGTTTCTGGACACTATGCGTGGCATCAAATACGACCGGACAGCCTAATTGCTGCAAAACGGGAATCGCCTGCATATCGTTGACCAGATGCCCATATCCAAATGTTGTTCCCCGTTCTGTCGCCAAGATGTTCGATTGTCCCGACTCTTCGCATTTTCTGATGATATGTTCCATATCTTGTGGCGCGATGAATTGGGGCTTTTTCACGTTGACCACACCCCCATGCCTGGCGGTCGCGTTTGCTGTTTCTCTGACCAGATCGGTTTGTCTGGCCAAAAAAGCGGGAATTTGCACAATTTTGCACACCTGAGCCACCGGCTCGGCCTGTGCCGGCTCGTGAATATCTGTCGTTGTCGCCAATCCTGTCTGTTCCGTTACCTGGCGGAGAATAGTGAGGCCCTTTTCCATTCCGGGACCGCGATAGCTATCGATACTGGTACGATTCGCTTTGTCGAAACTGGCCTTGAAAACAACCTGAATCCCCAATTCATCGCGAATCGTAGCTATCTCCTCCGCGATATCGAGGATCATCTCACGCGATTCAATGACGCACGGCCCGAGCAGAAACAGAAGAGGCTCTCTGCTCCCACAACGAAAATGCTCGGTGATAACAGGGTTATTGGGCATAAAATCGATATTCCACAACGAATAAATACAAAACGGCTACTCCAGCGAAAGCCCATTATTGCAGGACGGGATCAAATCGGAAAGTCCTGTTTCTCCCCCCCGCTTTTCTGACTTGATTCGCCTCCTCTCCCACGTCGTGCGAAGAAAATAATAAAAACTGAAAAGTCGTAATCTCTCTGGCTGCTTGAAGCTGCGTCAATTCTGACTTTTCGATCGCCCATTGTGTGCCAATTCACTATTGACGAGTTGAAACGATTGATTAAATTGGGGGCATGTGGTGAGAAATGGGAGATTGTGGAGAACGTGGCCTTAACCGGAACCTTTGACCGAACGATTGATGAAAAACATCGCATCGCGATTCCGAAATCAATGCGGGATGAATTCCTAACTGATGATATAAAAAAGGTTTACGTTGCCCCAGGAAATGACAAGTGCATTGCGATCTATTCAGAAAGCTCATTCGAGGAATACGCTGAAAAGTTGAAACAACTCTCATCTGCACGGTCGGAAGTGCGGAATTTTCTCCGGATCTTTTATTCTCAAGCCGAAGGAGTGGAACCAGACAAACAGGGAAGAATTCGCTTGCCGGGTCGACTCGTATCCTTTGCCATGCTGCAGTCACAGGTGGTACTCGTTGGAGTGCGAGATCATGCCGAAATCTGGGAGAAATCTCGCTGGGAGGAACTGCTGTCGGCCCACGCCGAGGACTTCGACGAATTGGCTCTGGCAGCTATGGAGTCGGCAAATTCTCCCCCTGTTTCGCAAACAGATACATGAGTATATGTAATGGATATTCCGTTGCCTTACCGGGCAGTGTGAATTTGGGCTCGAATGGATACACATAGCCCAAGCGGGCTGAGCGGTCGACGCCGTACAGCAAACAATACCCCGCAGAGACGGATCTCTGTGGGGTATTTCTTTTGGAAGTTCATTTTTTTAACGAGGTTCAGGACAATATACAAACTGCCCTGTTCCGGAGAGTTGCGACACCGTCGAACATTCCCGAACGCGCACATTCCCGGGAATGACTGTTCTCGGGTAAGCTCACTCCCGGGTGCGTTTTTTCAGGTAGGACTACTCTCGGGCATAATCGAACATCGGGGTTGAAAGATACCGCTCACCGCTGTCGGGGAGAATAACGACAATCGTTTTTCCTGCTGATTCCGGCCGAGCAGCCACCTTGAGTGCAGCCGACATCGCAGCTCCACTGCTGATCCCGGAAATAATCCCTTCCTCCTGGGCCAATTTGGGAGCGGTCTCAAAGGCTTCCTCGTCCGTCACCTGAACAACTTCGTCAATCAGGGAGACATCCAGAATATCGGGAACGAAGCCGGCCCCGATTCCCTGTATTTTGTGCTTGCCGGGGGAACCACCGGAAAGAACCGGGCTGCCGGTCGGTTCAACCGCAATCGACTGAATCGCTTTCCCTTTTTCCTGTTTGATATATCGACTGACACCGGTGATTGTGCCTCCCGTCCCGACACCTGAAACGAAAATGTCGATATTACCTTGCGTGTCTTCCCAAATTTCCGGGCCTGTTGTGCGGACGTGAACTTCCGGATTTGCTGGATTGCTGAACTGCTGGGGCATATAGTAATCAGGGTTTTCCGCCAATTCAGCGGCTCGATTAATGGCTCCTTTCATTCCTTCCGCTCCTGGCGTCAAAACCAGATTCGCTCCAAAGGCACGCAACATCATCCGTCGTTCGACCGACATCGAATCGGGCATGCACAGTGTCAATTCGTAACCACGGGCTGCACAGACAAAAGCGAGCGCAATGCCGGTGTTCCCGCTGGTCGGCTCCACCACTTTCATGCCCGGTTTCAATTTCCCCGTTTTCTCGGCGTCCCAAATCATGTTGGCACCAATCCTGCACTTCACGCTGTAAGCCGGATTACGCCCTTCGATTTTTGCCAGCACCGTCGCACCAAGCCCCTGTGCCATTCGATTGATTTTCACAAGAGGGGTCCGTCCAATTGTCAATGTGTTGTCGTCAAATACAGGCACGCGTTACTCCTTCATACTACTAACGGTTAAAGTTTACAAACGGTGCGAAAACTTTTGAAAATCTCATTTTGCTGACGGCGGTCAGAACAGACCAGCCGTGCCGGGTATGCAAAAGTCTATTCATGGCTCCGTTCCTTGCGTCGCACGCAATTCCCCGCGATGGCTCGTTTGGCTTATCATTTGGCATAACCGATCGGAATGAACCAGCCGTGCCACCCAGCCATTACAAGCCAAAAAGGGCAAACCGGGCTTGATTATTGAGAGTTTCGTTCATGTTGGCAATATCGATTTAAGAGGGATCATGAACAATTGACCAATCAGGCAGATGTTTTCCCAAAATCATGAAATGCGATTCCGCTGGATGAAATGCCTTCTGATGCCTGATGAGAGATAAGCGGTTTCACCGCTTGCCCGACTACTCCCCCCGACTCCCCATTTTTGCTTGACCGCTCATCTGCTCATTCAATTCTATCTGGATCGCATCTTTTCAGTTGTATGAATGCCAAGTGAAGAATTGTCAGTAATGTAGCGGACAGATGCTTCGGGCTTACATTTCAAATGGGGGGTATTGTCCAAAGACCAGAAACGCGACATTGAAGTAGATGATCACACCTATCACATCGACCAAAGCCGCGATCAATGGAGTAGACATGTACGCAGGGTCTACATGAAGAGAGTGAACCAGGATCGGCAATGCCGCCCCCGCAACCGATGCCATGACAACAACCAGAAAAACGGTCGATGAAACGACGATTGCCGGGCGCATTTCGTCTGTCAATAGCCAGGCGGCCGTAAAGGAAACCATCCCGACGGTAGCCCCCAGCATGGAACTGAGTAATAGTTCCCGGTTGAGGATTTTCAGGGCATCACCGCCTTTGAGCGTGAAATGCTCACGAGCCAAAGCGGCGATAACCAGTGCAGCCGACTGCGATCCCGCATTCCCGCCACTGGCCAAAACCAGGGGAAGAAACATGATCAACCAACTGTCGCTTTCTCCGGCCTCGAAAAATTGCAAGACCCACGCTGTCAAAACCGATGCACCGAGCAGGAAAAAGAGCCAAACCCCGCGTTTCCTGGCCAAGGTCATCATTGAAGTGGAAAGGTACGAATCTTCCAACGGTTCCACAGCAGCAAGACGCTGTTGGTCTTCTTCCGCCTCATCTTCAAGAATGTCCGTTGCGTCATCATGGGTGACAATGCCAACAAGCCGGTTCGAATCGTCGACGACTGGAATTGCCAGAAACCCGTACTTGTCGATATCACGGGCGACTTTTTCCTGATCCTCATCGACCCGGACAGAGATCACCTCACGAGTCATGATTTCGGATAATTTCTGTTCCGGTCGAGCCAGAATCAGTTTTCGCATGGTAAGAAAACCGATCAGGTGTCGCTGGTCATCGGTTATATAGATGTAGTAAATTGTCTCCCGATCCGGAGCCTGACGGCGAAGTCGTTCAAAAGCTTCCTTGACGGTAATATCTTTGGGGAGCGAAGCGTACTCGGTTGTCATGATCGAGCCGGCTGAGTTTTCCGGGTAGGAAAGCAGTTTGCGAATGTCGGCTCTCTCAGCCTGGGCGACCAAAGGAAGGATGGATTCGACGTGGTCAGGATCAAGCCGTTCAAGCAAATCGACACGATCATCCGGAGCCATCTCCTCGAGCAGACGGGACAGATGTGTCCTGTCCATCAAGTGAACCAGTTCGACCTGAAAGGGGAGCGAAAAATAGGCGAAGATCTCTACCAGCCGTTGTATGTCGCACAGGGAAAGTACCCGCCAAGCTTCTTCGGGGGAGACCTCAAGAAGAATTTCTGCAGAAGCGGCCGGAAAGAGAGCTTCGCAAAACTCCCTCATCCCCTGCTCATCATTTTCGGCGAGCATTAATTGCAAATCGGGTAGCAGTAATTGATACATCCTGTTTCTCCCGATCTTTCAAACGTAAAACTGGTATCGAAAAGGAAAGACAAAAAAAATCCCCGGACGAAACTTCGACCGAGGAGAAGAACGATAATATCGAGTGGTAACCAGTTCCTACCGTTTTGAGAACTGGAAGCTCTTACGGGCTTTGGCCAAACCGTATTTCTTCCGTTCGACCATTCGACCATCCCGGGTGAGGTAACCCCCTTCAGACAACAGGGAGTGATTGGCAGGATTTTTCGCTTGAAGTGCTCGGGCGATTCCGAGAACAACTGCACCTGTCTGTCCGGTAATTCCTCCGCCGTTGACACGCACCCAAACGTCGACTTTTCCCAACTCCTCGACCGCATTCAATGGCGCCTTGATCATTTTCTGATCACGTTCCAAACGGAAGTAATCTTCAAGAGAGCGACCATTGACAACAAATTTTCCAGTGCCCTCTTTAATGCGAACACGAGCCACAGAAGTCTTCCGGCGCCCTGTTCCCATCGCTGTGCCGAACTTGTCGATACGACCACGTATCTTCGGCTCGACATACGGCTTCTCTTCCGCCTCATCCGAGGCAGTATCTGAAACAGATTCCCCTAAAGTCAATTGAGGCGTTGCTGTTTCCTGCTCGACAGATGATTCCTCGGCGACAGGGGCATCTGCAGGTGTTTCAACAGTCGCATCAACGACGATCTCAACTGCTTCCACCACTTCAACCGATTCGGTAACCGTTTCTTCAGGTTCCGGCGTCGTCTCTGCAGCAGACGCCTGCTCAGCAGCAGTCTGCTCTTCGTTTTTTTCGTTTTCAGGAAGTTCCGTATTCATTAAGTCCATCCGAAAAATGTTTCAAGAAATCTGATTCAGTTTACCTATTCACTTTACGGTATCACTTTACGATCATCAGTTTCATTCCGAGAGGGTTCGTAAAGTTTCAACCAATTCCCGAGTACCCGGCGTATAGCTCAGACAAGCCATTATTGTTGGGAACCCTAATTCCGTAACTGTAGATTCTAGGATTTGCAACGTTCCAACAAATGTTCCGGCATTGGTACAGGATTCTGGGCTTGATGAGTGTGATTGGGGCCGACACACAACTTGAGACGCTTAAGCATCGTTCTGGCCAGTTTATTCTTGGGTAACATCCGACGGACAGCCTCTTCCAGAATTTTTTCAGGATGCTTCTCCAACATTTTCAGGCCGGTTGTAATCTTCCGGCCACTCGGATATCCGCTATAACTTTCGTAGGTTTTTTCTGCAAACTTTTTCGTGAACCGGGGATGCTCGTCATGAGCCATTTCCGGGCCGGAAAATCGAACCTTCTCGACATTCGTAACGATTACATAATCCCCTGTATTGACGTGGGGGGTGTAACCCGGTTTGTGCTTTCCCATCAATACCATTGCAATGGCTGAGGCGAACCGGCCAACAATCTGTCCCTCGCCATCAACGTGATACCACTCCGGGACGAAAGTTTCATTCTTTGCAACTGTTGTTCTCTGTACAAGTTCTACTGCCATGAATCTTTACTTCAAATTCTACTGTAGGAAAAAGTGCGTCGGGAGGAACCTTGCCAAACCCGGTGTTGAACTATCGAATCGATATTGAGCACTAACCGGTATTTTTTACCTCGAAATGCCCAGAAACATGACACATCAATACTTGCCTGCAGGACGATGTAATCGACCTCGAACAGAAACCGCCACCCGGTTTTACAAGGATACGGTGATACGGTTCAATCGATGCTCACGCTACCAGCGTTGCATGCAACCCGGTTCAGCCCAAGACCGCAAAGTGCAAGAGAATAACGACTAAGCGACTCGCATTCAATCCAGGAAGGCCCCGTTTTGGCAGCATTTGCGAAACTGGACTGAAATTGTCTGAGGAGAGAGCACCGCGGTTGCTCATTCGACGCTGCCTGTACCTTCGGAGCAAAGCAGTTTGGAAACAAGGCAGTGGCAGCGAAACGGCAATCAAAGATTCGGCTTGCAAAGCTGAGCAAAAGCTCCCCATTTTTATTCTGCTGGTGCCATAACGGCGGCGCAACGATGGTTGCCTAAAACGGGCTGGCAACGCGACGCATCACTTCCTTGGCCCGGGTGAGAATGGGGCCGATCGAATTTTCTGATATTCCCGTTTGTTCACTTATTTCCCGGTACGACTTTCCCTCAAGGTAAAATGCCTGGACAACGCCCGCCTCTTTATCCGAGAGTGAGCGAATGAGGTACTCGACCTGTTCTCGATTCTCAATATTGAAGTGGTTATTGACCACCTTGATTTCGTGGGCAGATTCGGCTGCTGACTGTTTTTTTCGTTTTATCAGTTCTACAACCGCAACTCTGCGAGCGATAACGGCTAAATATGTCGCCAGCGAGCTGCGACCACGAAAATGGCGCAGCACTTTGAAATTATCCACTATAATAGTGGACATTATTTCCGATGATATATCATCCAGATCTGCATCGTTTAATTGATAACTGCGATGCTCAGCGACGCGTTTGATTGAGTGCACAAACAGACCGGCAAATCGATCTGCGAAATCCTTCCACGCATCTGGCTGCCTGGTCAGGCACCGATCAATGAGTTCCCTGTCGCAGTCCGTTAGTGCCATTGTTGTAACTTATCATAAAAAGGGAAGTTACGTCAGCAACTCCATAGCGGTATCGCGAAAGACCGGGGAAAGACGGTCTCGCACGTCGTGCCCTCCTGGCACCTGAATCGGCGCACAAAACGCCCACCATCTTGAGTGTACGCAAAGGGCAATGTTGCGACAAGATCTTTTTTGCTCATGAGCTGGTGGATTGATCGATTGATAGATTTTCTCTATCGGTCGGAATTAAACGGCGATTAAGGGGGCCACATGCGATGAATGGAAGAGGAAGCCATTGGGTAGTGTTAATCTGTTTACTTTAGAGACTCAGCGAGTTGCAGGATGTCCTGTTCAGATGTGTATGCGTGGGGGCTGATTCGTGCGTGTCCATTTCTCGCGTTGAGTATCACATGATGCGTTTTTGCTTGCTGTTTGATGGCGATCGCATCTTTTCCGGGAAGGTCGAAGGAAAGAATTCCGGACCAGTGCTGGTCGTGTTGCGACGAGTGAATGACCGCTCCGATGCGTTGTAATTCTTCTGTTGCTTTTTTCATGACATCGTGTAGGGCCTGCGAGATGTTTTCGATTCCGACATCGAGAAGCGTTTGTAAACTCGCACCCAGTCCTGCCAATCCGACCATGTTGAACGTGCCCCCCTCGTATCTGGCTGCGGTGTTGCGAAGATCGAGACAATCGTTTTGAAATTCACCCGCAGTGGCCACGCTATTCCAGCCCACGCCGATCGGCCTGAGAAGATCAAGATGTTCACGACGGATATAGAACACTCCCGCTCCCTCCGGCCCCAGAATCCACTTATGGCCATCTGCGCTGAGAAAATCGATCGGTGTCTGTTTGACATCGAGCGGGAAAACTCCCAGTCCCTGAATCGCATCGACACAGAGCAACGCTCCCTGTTCATGGACGATTTGCACCAGGCGATCGAGATCGACACGGAAGCCGTGTGAATATCCGACCCAACTACAGGTGACAAGACGAGTGTGGGCGTCGCAGGCGTTTCGCAATCGTTCGATATCGATTCTGTTTTCGGGCATTTGCACTTTGCGAACTTCTACTCCTCTGGCTTCCAGCATCATCCAGGGGTAGAGATTGGATGGAAATTCGCCAGCTGGTACGACGACATTATCCCCCTGTTTCCAGGGATATCCTTCTGCGACAAGGTTGATTCCTTCGGTTGTGCTGTGAATGAGGGCAATTTCCTCGCGTTCGGCGTTGATCAATCGAGCGGCAAGCCGGCGTGTTTTTTCAACTGATGTCCGCCAGCGGTTCCAGTGAGTAGCTCCGAATCGACCGACATCGTCGGCCCAGTGAGTCATTGCCTCTCGCGCGGCGATTGTGAGCGGCGCAACGGAAGCGTGATCGAAATACGCCAATCCCGGTTCGAGGGCAACCAATTCGCGAAGAGATTTTGTCATAAGGTTTTCCCCGCTAACATCCGGCTTTGAGCATCGCCTGCCTGATTTGGTCTGTCACGTATTCGACAAATTCTTCCTCGCGTCCCCGCTTTGTCAGTTATTT
>JALTOP010000427.1 GCA_027000105.1 Planctomycetaceae bacterium
TTATTCAATTTCTGTCAAATGTTATGAAAAGCCAACGATTCCGGCAGACGCGGGTCTCGTTTGGCAATCAAATGGTGATCTCCGGCCATCTTCAGCACCCCAAAGCTGAATAGTCCGACAATGCCCAGCAGACAGCCGATATCAATTAAACCGATCGCTGGCCCCTGCGGCGATACTTCAGGCATGATCAGCCAGAACAGATCGATCCAGCACATCACCAGCAGAAAAACGGCCCAAAAGAGAAGTTGCTTCGCATTTCGCTTGACAGTTCGTGACATCAGCCCCAAAAACGGAATCACGAAATGACCGAGAATGAGAATCATCGCGACAACCCCCCAACCATTCTCCTGCCTTCTCGCATACCAGACTGTTTCTTCCGGAATATTCGCATACCAATAAAGCAGATATTGGGAAAAAGCGATATAAGCCCAGAAGCAATTGAACCCGAAAAGCAGTTTACCAACATCGTGCCGATGCTCCGTGTTAATCGTCTTGCTGAGAACGCCCTGACTATTGATGTAGTAAATCAGAATCGCCAATACCGCAAAGAACGAAACGACCGAGTTGGAGAAGAAGTAAACACCAATAATTGTGCTAAACCACTCCGGATCAAGCGACATGATCCAGTCTACCGCGGCAAACGTTAACGAAAGGGCCAAAGCGATAATCGAAAGAGCACTCCAACGTTCCATTCGTAAACTCAGGTCAGGATCCCCTGATTCATCCTGCTGGGTCGATATATTCAAGTAGAATCGTGAACAGAGAATCCAGAAAGCGAAATAGGCAAAGGCGCGGATGGCAAACCAGGTTGCGTTCAAATAAATCGCCTTATGCTTGATCAACGGATTTGATTCGACAACTTCCGGACTATTCCAGTGGAACAGGGAGTTGTTGCCAACCAGAACCAGAAAAAGAATGGGCAGAAACAGTACCGCCAGCGGGACAAATCCGGTTGTCATCAATTCGACAATTCGACGAACGACGACGCTCCACCCCGATCGTGTCAAATGCTGAATCAACACAAAGAACAAAGCCCCTATTGTTACGCTGAGAACAAAAGTAAAATTGTGCAGGTAACTGAAAAAGAACTGTCTCCAGTTGCCGGTCGACATCGCGATGAGGCCCGCCAGCAGCATCCCGACGATACCGACAATCATCGCGGTGTTCGTCAATGAACCTGCGACATCATTCAAGGTGCCCGGATCTTCCAGTTCAGTTGTGTGTGAGTTGTGATCTGACATGATAATTACTGTTTAATATTTCGTATTGGTAAACGACAGCTCGCTGTTTGCCGCATCTCCCGGGGCCGTTACACAGACCGGCAAAGTACGGCTCCTGTTCTGAATTCGGTTCACCCGGTGATCCCGATATCTGTTTGTCTATTCCTTTGCTTCAGCATTCAGTTTTTCCCGAATTTCCGCGGGAACATCCTCGATCGACCCCGATCCTGATTCCTGCAAGGCCCGCAGATAAAGGACGATTGCCCAACGATCCTTCACTGGTATCTGGGAACCGTAGCCGGGCATCTTCCGTACGCCATGAGTGATCGTATTGAACAACTGACCGACTTTCTGTTTCCGTACAGGTTCTGAATACAACGGAGTGGGAAGCAGCCAGGTTCCGACACCCGGGTTGGCCGCCTGTAATTTCATGGCCCGCTGCGTGATGATTCCATCACCCTTGCCACTCAAACCGTGACAGACGGAACAGTAGATATTGAATCGTTCCTGGCCGCGAGCCATCAATTTTTCATCCACAGGAACGGGAATCTGCGAAACCCACGGCATTTTGTCCAGACTGACAGAAGTCCCATCCTCTTTCTTCGCATTGGGCAACAGATGCTCCCGATTTACCTTATCTGCCTGTTCGGGAATCAGTCCCTCATAAAAGGCAGTGTCGTGACGCAAATCTCCCCGAGCCAGCGTACCCGGGATTCTGGGCCGCATTCCCCGCCCATCGGCAAACATGTTTGAAAACCGTTGAGTCTTCAGTTTCGGCTGGAAATCCATATCGTGCACAATTTCGATCCGGGGAGTTGTCTGGGGAGTGACCCTCATCCGGGCGATAACCACCAACGGCACCAATCCGAAAATCAAAATACAGGCAGCGATCGGCAGGAAGATTTTGGGAATCTTCACATTTTCGTTCGGCTCCATGCAAGCCACAACTTCGATCGGTTTCAGGGAGTTGAGAAATTCCCTGGTATCATTTTCATGAAACTTGGGATCTTTTGCCTCAATCGCAAGAAAGAAACCATTTGTTGTCGCTTTCAGAAACGGATCGATCATAAACAGGCGATTGTAAAACTTGGGCAGCTTATTCAGTGCCAGCATGCCAAGCAGAGAACCAAATGCGGAAAAGAGGACAGCCAACTCGAAAGTGATCGGCACGTCGGCCGGAATACTGAAAAAAGGTTTTCCACTGATGATGTACTTATAGTCGAAAGCGTTGGTGAAATACTGCAGCGCGACTGCTGTGATCGCACCGGTGAAAGCACACGCCAGCACGATGTAAGGCAGGCGTGTCATCTTGATTCCCATCACATCGTCGATTCCATGAACGGGAAACGGAGCGTAGCAATCGAATTCCTTGAAACCCGCTTCACGAGTCTGGCCAGCCGCCTGTTTCAGTGCGGACGGGTTCGGAAACTCTGCGACATAACCGGCAAGAGCCGCCTGTTTCCCGGTGCAATCATCGGCCTGCGAATCGGTTTGTTCAACTGCCGTGGACATCTTGACCTCGTTACAACTGATCTTGATTCATCGTCTGAGACAGAAATGAATCAAAGAGTTTTACAATAATGGATACCTGAAATGACTCCGCTTTCGTCACTCACTCTGCTCACTGCTCACGACTACTCATGCTCTGAGACGGGTTCCGGCATGACGCTTTTCACTTCCGCCATGGCGACAACAGGCAAAAAGCGGCAGAACAGCAGGAAGAGAGTAAAGAACAGACCAAAACTGCCGATCAACATCAGCCAGTCAATGACTGTCGGCTTGAAATATCCCCAACTGGATGGAAGGGAATCCCTGCTTAATGACGTTACCGTAATCACAAAGCGTTCAAACCACATACCGATGTTGATAAAGATGCAGATAATCGCCATAAACCAGGGCGTTGTGCGACACCACTTGATCCAGAAAAACTGCGGACTGATCACGTTGCAACTGACCATCGTCCAGTAAGCCCACCAGTAAGGCCCAAAGGCGCGATTGATGAACGTAAACTGCTCGTACGGGTTCCCCCCATACCAGGCGATAAAAAACTCCATGGCGTAGGCATATCCAACCATCATCCCGGTCGCCAGCATGATCTTGCACATGCTTTCCAGGTGTCGAACCGTAATGATATCCTGAAGGCCACACAAAACCCGAGCGGGAATCAGCAACGTTGCCACCATCGCAAACCCACTGAAAACCGCCCCGGCGACAAAGTAGGGGGGGAAGATGGTTGTATGCCAACCGGGAAGCTGTGCGACGGCAAAGTCAAAAGAAACGATTGTATGCACACTAAGAACAAGTGGTGCCGACATGGCTGCCAACAGCAGATAAGCCCGCTCATACCGATGCCAACAACGGGCCGAACCGGTCCACCCCAACGAAACAATCCCGTAGATAAACTGACGGACAGGCGTCACCGCCCGATCCCGAAATGTCGCCAGGTCGGGAATCATTCCCATGTACCAGAACAGAATTGACACCGTCGCATATGTGCCGACCGCGAAAACATCCCAAAGGAGCGGGCTTCTAAATTGCGGCCAGAGCAACATCGAATTCGGTAACGGAAACAGCCAGAAGAAGACCCAGATACGACCAATATGGATACCGGGAAACATCCCTGCACAAATCACGGCAAAAATGGTCATCGCCTCGGCTGCCCGGTTAATACCGGTTCGCCAGTTTTGACGAAACAGGTACAGAATCGCCGAGATCAGAGTCCCCGCGTGACCAATACCAACCCAGAAAACGAAGTTAACGATCGGCCAACCCCAGAAGACCGGTGACATATTTCCCCAAACACCAACCCCCTGCGTAAACAGGATGCCGATGCAGATCCCCAGGTTCGCCAATAATATCAGACAGAAAGTCAAGGCCACCCAGTAGGACTTGGGAATAGTGCGTGCAGGAACTTCTGCCAACCGGCAGACCTGATCCGTCACTGTCTGATAGTCGTTATTACCTGTCACCAACGGGGCACGCTTCCCCGGCGTTTCGGCTGTAATATCGAAAGGCGTCGTCGTAATAGAAGCCATATTTCTCAACTTCGTCCTGATTACAAACTTGATTACAAATCAGTCTCTTGAAACCACAATACACCTGCACCGAACCAGGCCGGTGCCCACGTCCAACCCAAAAAACTACGTTGCAGAAGATTGCTCCCCTGCATGCTCCTTCTGTTTTTCATGATGATGATGATCACCATCAGGATGGCCGCTCTCATCGTGACCATGAATCTCATGCGGCTGCAGGTAGTAGTTCTTTTCCAACCACGGATGGGGATTGCGGATGCGAGCCAGATACTGCGTACGAGGCTTGATATTCAATTCTTCCAGCATCGCATAACAGCGGGGATTGGCGTGATCCTTCGAAACCTGGCTCTCTTTTTCCCGCAGGTTCCCGAAGCTGATCGCATCAGCCGGACACGATTCCTGACAGGCCGTTTTTACCTCGCCATCCACCAGCTTGCGTTGGGCGTTCTTGGCTGCAATCTTGCCGTTTTGAATACGTTGAACGCAATAGGTACACTTCTCCATCACCCCGCGGGAACGAACTGTCACCTCCGGGTTGAGAACCAACTGCACAAGCTCTTTCTCCGGCTGCATTAACGGAATGGCATTACTGAAGAAATTGAATCGGCGAACTTTGTACGGACAGTTGTTGCCACAGTATCGGGTTCCGATACAGCGGTTATAAACCATTTCATTCAACCCCTCGGAACTGTGCATGGTCGCAGCCACAGGACAAACCTGTTCACAAGGCGCATTCTCACAATGCTGACAGTTGACCGGCTGAGTGGAAACCCCCATGTTGATCGGATCCAACGTCGCAGGATCAATCTGCACATCATCCGGCTCAGGTGTGCTCTGATCGTGGGCGGTCACAAAATAGCGATCAACCCGAATCCAGTGCATTTCCCGATTCCGATTCACCTGATCCTTCCCGACGACTGGAATATTATTTTCGGACTGACACGCCGTCACGCAGGCATTACAGCCGACACAACGCGTCAAATCAATTCCCATCCCCCATTGATACTCATCGGACCATTCGAATTCTTCCCAGAGAGACTCCAGAGGAGGGTGATGCACCAGATGTTTCGCAAAATCCTGGCTTGCCTGATACTCGGCGACAGTCCCCTCACGAACCAGCATACCAACCCGCTTGCCGATCTCCTGCATCCCCGCTACATCAATCGCCCAATGATTTTGCGTTGTTGCCAGAACGTGCTTTTTGCCCAGCTTCTTCAAATTCGCCCCGGAATCGAACCCGGCTGTTTTTGTCGTCACCAACTGAAACGCATTCGTGCCGACAGGCTCGACACGATCAAGCAAACTCCCCCCAACATGACCAGCGGCAGTCCGCCCATAGCCCAGGCAAACACCAAGCGTTTTATCCGCTTGCCCCGGTATCTGCACGACGGGAACGGTCAACGAACTTCCGTCAGGCCCGGTCACTTCAACCAGATCACCATCTTCCAGCTTGAACTCAAGAGCTGTTCTCGGGCTGATCGTCGCCACGTTATCCCAAGTCACCTTTGTCAATGCACTGGGCAATTCCTGCAACCACGAACTGTTCGCATACCGACCATCATAGACACAATCATCCGGATGGTAGACAACATCCAGACCGCTGGCGTCTGTTTCCGCAGAGCCTGCCTTCTTGACCCAATCGGCGAGTTTTTCATTCAGCCCGCCAACCAGCTTCAAATCAGCAACTTCCTGAGACGCCGTCCCGGCGAAGAAGCCATCATGAATCGCCCGCTCCCACATTTTGGAAGTCAGATTCTTCACCCTCAAACCGGCTGTCTCCCGCACGATCTCCTGCCCAGACCGTTTTTTCCGCTGAAGCAGCAAGGCGATTAACTCAATGTCGGAGACCCCCCTATGAAGAGGCGAGAGCAACGACTGTCGAACACCAACCGTTCCTTCCCAACTACACCCATCACCCCACGCTTCCAGGTCGTGAGTTTCAGGAACATACCAATGCGAAACAAGAGAGGTTTCGTCATCGTATTGACCCAGCCGAATCGTGACAGGCACCTTCGCCATCAAAGCAGAAAAATCAATATCCGAAGGAGTGTTATAGACGGGATTCCCCCCCAGAATAACCAGCGTTTTCACCTCACCGGCTGCCATCTCCTCAGCGAGAGAGCGAATCGCCTCGGCATGCGTCGGCCGCTCCGTATCGGGAGACTGAACCGCCGTCACTGTTTTTCCGATATTCCCCAGCAGACCATTGATCTGCAGGCAAATCGCATGAACTTCCGGCGACTGCAACGGCCCGGCGACCAACAGACTCCGCCCCTTGTGATTGACCAGATCGTCAACCATCGCATCGAGTACTTGCCGGGCAGAATCTCCCTCCGCTCCCCCTTGCACAGGAGGCGAACCAGCCAGAGCACTCTCCACTCCTGCTTTTAACTCAATCAAAAAGGAAGCAATTTGAGAAGACCTCAAAGGCAATCGATGATCCGCATTCTGCCCAAGTCGCGTATAGCAGCTTTCAACCGCATAGGTTCTGTTCATCTTCCCATCTTCAGGAACACGACAGCCCGCCCACTCCTTCACGTGCCTCAAGGCTTCTGGATGATAATCGAACAGATCTGAATCGACGCCAACCACGACATCCGCCCGATCCAGATGATACCGCAAACGCAGTCGAGCCCCTGTTGCCAGCTCCGCCCCCTGCCATTCGTGATCCCGCGAGACAGGCTCGTATTCAACCCATTTTGAACCGGGCAGACTTTTAAGAAACTCCTCCTTCATACGCTTCAGCGAAGGCGACGAACTGGCCCCGCTCAGCACTCGAACCCCCTTACCGCCATCAGCGACCGCTGACTTGTTCCAATCAGCAACGAACTTTTCGAACTGCTCCCAACTTTTCGCCGAGGTCTTCCCTTTTTCACGCTGCCTCAAAACCGCCTGCTGATTGGGGTCGTAGATTTGCCGATGCGTCCCATCCTCCGGCTCTCGCGCAATACGATCCGGATCATACAACCCGAGCACACTCGCTTGAGCAAATGAGTCTGTACCAACAAACCCCTGAGGATGCTCCGGATTGACATCCACCTTGATCGGACGACCATCATACGAGGTCACCAGAACACCAAGGGCAACACCGGATCGTTCAAGCAGCGTCGCATACTTGACAGGCACACCTGGAATTCGATTTTCCGGCCGCCTCACATAAGTGGCAACCTTCTCCTGCTCCCAGTGACAACCGGCCACCCCCGCCAAGGTCAGCGAGGCCCCCATCAACTGCAACCAGCGCCGACGAGAGACACCATCGGAAACCAGAGAGGCTGCCTCAGGAAATTCTCGACGCAAATACTCCTGAAAAGCAGGCTTGTCGTGCAATTCTTCCAGACTTCGCCAGTAGTTAGCCATGAATCCCTAAATCTCAAAATAAAGACGCCACCAACAGACACAAAACCCAAACCTGACCAGCCAGACACAACCGATCCACCCAGCCATTGACAGCAAGCCAGGCCGACCACCAATCAGGCCACCGACATCAAATTGAATTTTGCAAGAAACACACGTAACACAAAAAACAACCGCTACACACCAACAAAAAACGCTGCAAACCGCCCTCAGCGATGACACGTCCAGCAATGCTCACTCGGGTGAATCCCCCGCCCCAGCATAATCGCCTTCCCGATCGCCTCGGCATCTCCTTCCGGCTCCCAGCCCAGATTCGTCACTTGATCAACAGGCCGCAAATTCGCCTCCGGATGACGATGACACTTCAAACAGAACCCCATCGCCAGAGTCGCCTTCTGCTCAACCACTTCCATCTGATCAACACGCCCGTGGCAGGAAACGCAACTCACTCCACGAGACACGTGGGCACTATGATCAAAGTAGACATAATCGGGCAGGTCATGCACTTTCTGCCAGGGAATCGACTCATCCAAAGCAGCTGCCTCGCGCACAGGGGCCAACTTGACACTGTCAATACGAATCCCGACAGTCACCGCCTCCCCCTTTTCATTCTTTCCACGATGGCAATTCAAACAGGTCGAAACCGGCGGAATGGCGGCATGGGCAGCAACCTCGACAGTGTTGTGACAGTATCTGCAATCCATCTTCAACTCACCCGCATGCAGTGCATGACTGAACGGCACAGGCTGCTCCGGACGATAACCGACATCAGAGGTCTCCGGCTGTATCGCATACACGAACAACCCACCGTAATACACCAGAACAACCCCCACAAAACCCGCCAGAACGGGAAGCAAAGGATTTATCCAAGCTGGAAACTGATATCGCTTCATAGATAAACTCGTTAATAATATCTGCAACGACAACGCGCAACACAAACAGAGAAAGTTCCACTACGCCCGAGAAGAAAGAGGAGTTTACCCGCACGACGAAAATTGGCAATGCGTCAATTCGCCGCAGTACAAAAATGAAATCCTCGCGAACCGGGCCGCATACACTCCTGAGCCCCTGCTCCAGCACTTCCTGAAGAAATCCGGACGTGAACGCCCCCGCTCCCCCGGGCTTTCTGTGCTTGTCGGAAGGCAAAAACCGTTCGGAAATGGATGCAAAACGGTAGTGCACGGGTTGTATTGCAGTTTTGCCAAAAAGGCAAGCCATCGACTCAACGTAACTTCAAATTACTGTTAATTTGGTCGAAATTCCTTAACGGAAGGCTTCTCCACAAAACGCCGAATCTTTCCTGGATTGCCTCCATAATGCAAGTTCACAAATTCAGCCAACGCAAAAATCATACTCAAAATAGAGGACATACACATCCGCAATAAGATTGCCGCATCCGTACCCTCTTGTGCAACTTCAGTTTGAATCATTTCAGGGGACATCGTAAGGGAAGCAGAACAGAATACGGCTACGAATACAACTGCCTTGAAACCGCGAGATCCTGAATCACATGCAAATCCATCAGCCGAGGCTTATTCATCTCCGATTTCAGTCTCTCTAGGTTTTACCTTGCTTACCGGCAGGCAACAGGCACGTGTGAAACATCCATCGTTGGTAAATCGACGATAGCAACGCTGTACTGGTGAGCGCGGTGCATCGCTCCCGGATTAAGAACATTCGTATGTCCCTCGACATGATGTTCTGCGACATGAGTATGACCATAACAGACCAAATCGTAATCTCCTGAATGAATCGCCGCATCAAAACGATGCTGCTGATGACTGTGCAGCAATGCGATACGCTTCCCTGCAAACGATAAATCACCAAACAGGCCTTCCCAATGCTGCTGGTTCGCCTTCACAATCTGTCCCAGTTGATCCGCATAATCACAATTACCGGCGACGAAATGTGTCGGCCACCGTCCGAATTGGGAAACCACCTCGTCACCGCCCACGTCGCCGCAATGCAGAACGCGTTCAATCTGATGATCCAAAAACACCTCGACTGCGGCTCGCGTGTGGGCCACGTCGCCATGTGTATCGCTGATGACTCCAATTCGCATCCGATTTGTTTCCTGACGCCTGATGCTTTCCAGGCTTTATTTATTGGAGAGAGGGGAAAGGGCTGATTTATTGAAATCGGCCCTCCATCGGACACCTCTTATACTTCATCCGCTGCCAGGATGGAAACCTCTGTTTGTTTCAAGGTCTCTATTAAATTGAATGGCTCGTGCGTAAATGGCTTGTGGACAACTGGCTGCCTGCGTCTCTGTCGCCCCAGATTTTGTATTCTTCGAAAATCTTCTCCCCTGTAAGGTTGCAACAGATTTCAGGCTGCTCGACAATGAACGGAATCATGCCCTTTCAAAATGAGAATGGAGCCCATTAGGTGAATCTGTCCCGAATTCGTGATGCCCTGCTTCCCCGTCCCCGTAGAGATTACCCTCTTTACGAGAATGAGGAACTGCAGATGCTCCGCCAGGCAACGGCATTCAATGCCCAGTTGATGGACATGTTGCGCGAACACGTGCGGCCCGGCGTAACAACAAACGAATTGGATGAATTGGCTGCCACCTACACGCGCGATCATGGTCATATTCCCGCCTGTCTCGGCTATAAAGGCTTCCCGAAATCGATTTGTACCAGCATCAATGACGTCGTTTGTCACGGCATTCCAGATGATACAGTCCTGCGGGAAGGCGATATCATCAATGTCGACATCACATCAATTGTCGAAGGCTGGTACGGTGATCAATCTGAGACATTTCTCGTGGGCGAAGTTTCGGATGAGGCTAAAGCGTTGACGCAGGTAACATTTGATGCCCTGTATGCGGGAATTCGGGCTGCCCGTCCCTACTGCACAATCTACGATATCGCCAAGGCGATCACCCGTCACGCCGAAGCTCGCGGCTACAGCGTGGTCAGAAATTATCAGGGACACGGAATCGGCCGGGCGTTCCATCAAAAGCCGGGCGTGTTGCATTACCCGCATGAATCGACAAGAAGAAGCGTGATTGTTCCCGGCTGTTGCTTCACGATCGAACCGATGATCAACATCGGTCGTCCCGACACCTACACTGAACCGGACGGCTGGACTGTCCGCACAAAAGATCACACTCTTTCCGCCCAGTTCGAACATCAAATTTTCATGACGTCGGACGGCCCGGAAATCTTGACGCTCACACAAAACGGCCCCCAGGAAGGCCACTGCTTCTAACGCCGGCTCGCATCACATGATGCGCGAATAGAACACCGCACAAAGCTGGCAGAATGAATGAGAAATCGTCAGTTCGCCCCGTTTAATTCGATCCGTTTAATTCGATCCATCGGTTAGTCCCGTTGGTACTCCCGTCAATCAAACCTGCAGAAATCACCTCGTCAGACTCGGCTGACTTTCCGTGCCGGGGGCGTGCCGGGTTTGCTACAACTCCGGGCTACAGCCCCGGAAAGAGTAAAATTGTGATTTACTTCACTGTCACCACCCGCAAAGTGGTTATCATCTCTGCAAGGAGTCCGTAAGACCTTTTTTGAAAAATATGCTGATCAACCGGACGTTGCCGCGGCAACTTTCTCAATTAAAGTGAAATTTCAACCGTTATGATCAACGCCGAACAATCGAAAAAGAGGAAGCAAAGTTATTTTGCGACGGTTCCGCCGCAGGAAATTCTTCCGATTATCGACAACAATTTTCAATCGACCGTGCGAGGGTTGTACGTGATCGGTGATGTCACCGGAATACCGCTCGTCAAAATCGCGGCGAATCACGGCGTGGATGTCATCGAACGAATGGAAGCAGCCGGCGAATTCACTGCCGACCAGAGTGACCCGGATGGCCCGCTGGATTTACTGATTATCGGCGCAGGCCCAGCCGGACTGTCGGCGGCGATGGAAGCGGAAAAAAGAAATCTGCGCTATGCGGTTCTCGAACAAAGTGAAGTCGCGAACACGGTACGCGGATTTCCGCCCGGGAAAAAAGTGTACGCAGAACCTCGACAATTAAAAAATCGAAGTGCCCTTCCCGTTGAAACAGACAAGGAAAAAACAGAGTTCCTCAAAATGGTTGAACAGACCATCAGGGAGAAAAAACTGAACCTCAAGGAAGGAGTTGAGGTCACACGGATTCTGAAAAAGGGCGATCATCGTTTCTCGGTCGAAACAGCTGACGGAAAATCGTTCCCCGCCCGAAATGTCATCATCGCAGTCGGCAGACAGGGCAAGGCCCGTAAGCTGAATGTTCCCGGCGAAGAGAAAAGCGATAAGGTTGTTTACCGTTTGCATTCGCCGGATGACTATCACCAAAAAAATCTGCTGATTGTGGGGGGTGGGAACTCTGCGATTGAAGCGGCGCTCATGCTGATGGATACCAACCGCGTCACCATTTCCTATCGCAGAGATGAATTCTTCCGACTCAAACAGGATAACCGCGAACTTCTTGAACAGGCCATCGCACAAAAAAAACTGACAGTCCTGTTTCAATCGGAAGTACAGCGAATTGAAAGTTCTGCCGTTGAATTGAAGATTGACGGAGAAACGAAAACGATCCCGAACGATTATGTGCTGGTGTTGATCGGCACGGACCCGCCGATTGATTTTCTGCTTGATACCGGCATGGAACTGGATGGCATCTGGAAACCGAAACGGGTTATCCTTTGCCTGATCGGTATTCTGGTGGCGTACTCGGTTTATTTTCAGTCGAAGCATTTTGGGCTGCTTCCCGATGCGGGGGAGTATTTTATTCCCGGTTTTCAGTGGTTGTTTTCATTTGTGCATCCACGGTTTGCCAATTTGTATTCGATGTACTACCTCGTCTATTTTTTGGCAATTCTCGGGTTCGGTCTCTATTGGGGATTCCGTTACAAACATCGGCTCATCTGGCGGCGAAATCTTTCTTCGATCTTTTTCAACTGGACGCTTTGGTGGGGCTTGCCGACGTTGCTGGTTTCCACATGGGGACGAAATCCGTGGACACCGCTGCTGACCCGCTCTCTCAATGCCTGGCCACTGAATATGACCGCGTTCGATCTGGATCCGGTCGCACAACTGGGCGATCCTCCCTGGTGGACGGTCGTGGCTATTGTGGGGGTTGTCTGGGCCGTTGTGCTGACATTTCTTGTACTTCCTGTTTTCACGTTGTTGGTCGGGAAACATTACTGTTCGCACATTTGTTCCTGTGGTGCTTTGGCGGAAACGGTCGGCAATTCGTTTCGACATCGTGGGCCGAAAGGAGACGCACCCCGCTGGATGGAGCGGTTCGGTTACGTTTTTATTCCGCTGGCAGTGCTCGCCACACTGTTTCACCTTTCCGGTTATGAAAGCCCGTTCGGCTATTACAACACGGTCGTTGGCACCTTTCTGTCCGGTGCGGTCGCAATCGGTGTTTATCCCTTTTTAGGACAACGGATCTGGTGCAGATTCTGGTGTCCGCTGGCGTTCTGGATGAATTTCTGGGGACGCTGGTCACGTTTCAAAATCTCAGCAGAACCGGGAAAATGTATCGACTGCAATGTCTGCAACCAGTATTGCCAGATGGGGATCGACATCAAATCCCGCGCCTTGCAGGGACTTCCGGTCACCTTGAAAGATTCCCCCTGTGTGGCGTGTGCAGAATGCGTTGTTCGTTGCCCGATGGAGATTCTGCATCTGGGCGATCTTCCTGATGAAAAAATGAATCCGAACAATCGGGAACTCGACCAGTCCAGCATCCTGTTTCCGATTCTCAATTCGTTGGATATCCCACGTGTGAACGATATCAGTATGAAAAATCGTGACAGGCATTCCTGAACATAAGAAAGTAAGCAAGAGTGCGTCGAACAACTGCAGGGTACCTTATGACGCACCTTATGACGCTCCCTGGCATGACAGACGCCATGATTTCAATCTTGGTGCGTTGCAACGCATGTGAATCATAAAAAAATGAACGATCCAAAAGTAAAGTACCAATCATGAAGAAATCAAAAAAAGAATATTCCGGGGCTTTTCTCTGGCTGGCCGCTTTCAGTTTTCTGATTCCAATCTATGTCGGCGCCCAGGCTTTCAAGGCGATTCCACAGCCTCCCCGCTATCCGGAAATTCATCCCGACATTTCGGGGGTCGATCACAACCTTTGGGATTATCTGTTGCGAACCTACATTGCCAATGGACTGGTCGATTACGAGGGCCTCAAACGCGATTTCCTTTTCAAAACGTATCTGAAACAACTGGCCGGTGCGCATCCGGAAAATCTGAAAACGGAGAGCGCGAAACTCGCCTGTTACTGCAACGCCTACAATGCGTTTGTGATTCATGGCGTCATCATTCATAAAATAAAAGGAAGCGTTCTCGATTTGAAACAGAATGGCGAGACCGATTTTTTTGATATCAAAGAGCATATTCTCGCGGGGAAAACGATTTCGCTCAACACGTTGGAACATAAACGGATTCGCGAAGAATTTCACGATCCGCGGGTTCACATGGCTTTGGTCTGTGCGGCGAAAAGCTGTCCGCGAATCAGACCGGAAGCATACACAGCGGATCGCCTGAACGAACAACTGGAAGACCAGGCGAATTCTTTTGCCAATAATCCGGAATATGTGAAGTACGTTCCCGAAGAAAATAAACTTTACCTGAGCAGTATTCTCAACTGGTACAAAGACGACTTCGGCGGCAACTACGGCGTTATCTCTTTTCTGCTGCCCCGCGTCAAAGACCCGGCAACCAAAACCGGACTGGAACGGGCACTCGCAGGGCAGGTTGAACTCGTCTATTTCAAATATGACTGGGGCTTGAACAGTCAAGACAGCGAGGCTTCTTCAGCAGGAAACAGTGCCAGTTTCGGTTCCGGTTCGATCCCGAACGAGTAAATCATCACTCGCTGATTTGTAATAGATTGGGCATTTCTGATATTGTGATTTCACACAAGCGGCCTACAACTTTGTATGTTTGGCTTTTCGCTGGTCGAGCTTTTTCAGTGAAACGCTGCGAAAAATGCAAGAGATACGATCACCAGGAAGGAAGGAAGGAAGGAACAAACAAACCACAGAGACCCAGAGCACACGGAGGCAAGATAACAGAGAATTATTCTTGAAAAAGAATATCACCCGGTGCGGCTGGTCTGCTTTGCCCGCCGTAACCAGAATGAGATTTTCAAAAGTTTTCACACCGTTCGTAATCTTTAGCCGTTAGTAGTATGGAATACGCAAGGTAATAGCCGGATTGTTCCTCATTTTAAATAATGACGATCCCCCTCTATGCCTTTTCGAGATTTTTTTCTGTGAACCGTGAGTTTTTGTGGTTGTTCCAACTTTTCCTGTTTGCCCCGCTTTGCCGAAATTGATCATCAATCAGAAGAGAAAACAACATCCAGATGAGCGAAAACGAAAATGAATCTGCAGTCGATCTGCCTGCGATTGAGGAGGCGGTGCGCACCATTCTCAAGGCGGTGGGCGAAGATCCGCAGCGTCCCGGTTTAATAGAGACGCCCCGGCGTGTCGCCAAAATGTATGCCGAGATGTTTTCCGGCTTGAATAAATCGCCCGAAGAACATTTGCGGGTCACCTTTCCGGAAGTTTACGACGAAATGGTGCTGGTTCGCGATATCACTTTCACCAGCATGTGCGAACATCACCTGCTCCCGTTCAGCGGCGTGGCCCATGTTTCCTATATCCCCAAAGGGAGAGTGACCGGGTTAAGCAAGCTGGCCCGCGTTGTCGAAGAAGTCTCTCGCAGACCTCAGGTTCAGGAACGGATGACGCAAACGATAGCCGACTTGATCGAACGCGAACTTGGCACCGCGGGCGTTGCAGTTGTGATCGAGGCAGAACACTCCTGCATGGCGATTCGCGGTATCCGCAAACCGGGCAGCATTACCGTTACCAGCGCACTGCGAGGAAAATTCAAAAAAGACCCCGCTGCACGGGCAGAAGTGATGTCACTGATCAACGGCAAAAGCTGAAAACTGAATGAACATCAGAACGTGGCGAGGCTGCTTCCACGCCAGAATTGCACCAGACAGGATCGCCTCGTTCATCAAGAGGCCGTGCGTGTCGCCCCGTTTCGGGCTTCAGATTGTTCCGGGCTTCAGATACTGCATCTCGAACTTCACATACTGATCACAAACTGGGAAATGGAGTAGATCAGGTACATCGCCAGAAGTGGGGCGCCCATCCATCGCTGAAAATGCCCCCGTTTGGTGGCGGAGAAGATGCAAAGTCGGAAACAGGTCAAGATGATCAGCATGGCGGGAATGTGCAGATAGAGGAAGATTTCAGGAACTTTGGCCGCCGTATCGATAATTGGCAGGGGAGCCGCGACCGCTGCTGCTCCGGTTACAAACAGGATATTCAGGATATCCGCTCCCAAAACATTCCCGACAAGAAGCTCCGGGTGGCCTTTGCGAATGGCGGTAACGCCCACCATCAATTCCGGCAAGGAAGTACCGAACGCAACCAACGTGGCAGCGATGACGACTTGCGGAATGCCGATTCTTTCCGCGATGACCGAAACAGATTCAATCGCGACATGCCCGGAAAAAATGACGACGATCAGCCCCGCAAAAATCATTCCGACCAACGCAGCGGAGCTTTTCTGTGTGACATGTTCATCAGCCACATGAACAACCTCTCCCGGCTCGGCATGTTCTGCGATGGTCTCAGAAACACGAATCGCCTGTTCCTGCGGATGCCGTCTCGACCAGATGACGGAAAGGTACATGTATATGGCCAGCAGGATCAACAAGCCAATTCCTACCAACCGGCCGATTTCCGCCTCATCCCCCCAAACGGCATAGGAACTGTAACAGATCACTGCGAGAATGACGGCTGAACCGTACTGCACCCACCCCTGTCTTGAAAGCACATATTTATCGGCGGGCAACGCGGCGATCAAACAGCCCACACCGAAAATCAGGGCGGAATCCGCGATCACCGACCCGACCGCGTTTCCCAGCGCCAGCCCCGGATTTCCATTGAAGGCGGCCAGAACCGAAACGGTACATTCAGGTGTTGTTGTCCCCAACGAAACAATCGTCGCTCCGACAATGACTTCAGGCATTCCCAAACGGAAGGCTAATGCTGATGCTCCTTCAACAAGCCATTCCGCTCCCATGCTCAGAAAATAGAGTCCCCCCACCGCTGACAAAACGAGCAGTATCGAAGACGCTTCGGTAAACCAGTGATGGGGAATGAGAGCTTCCAAACGTTGATCCTGACAAAGAAGTTATAACGGGTAGATAATACGTATCGACCCGCGTGAAGGTTCACGGGTAATCATAGCGATGAAGAAAATTCCGTGAAACCGTCTGGACAAACTGTTTTCTACCGGTTCATACCGGCAATGGCCTTCTATCACCAACGGTTTATGCCGGCGACGACATTCCCCTTTCCGCAGGAACCCAGCCCCAACGTGGTGTGCAAAAGCATCCCTGCATTGATCACTTTTTCTGAGTCTTCTTTTTCTTCTTCTTGGCTTTCGGTTTGGGAATTTTCCAGTCGGGATGCGGAACGTGTGCCTGATCCATCAATCGAACAAGTTTTTCAACCATTTGCGGATTCTCTTTGGCCAGATCGTGTTCCTCGCCCAAATCTGTTTTCAGGTTGTAAAGCTGCACCTTCCCGGTCTGCATCGGCTGCCTGATCGCCTTCCACTCCCCTTGCCGAACCGCCTGGCGCGATCCCTGTTCGTAAAATTCCCAATAGAGATAATCATGTTCTTTCTGCTGGCCGGAACAGCCGGTGAGAATGGGAAGCAGTGAAATACTGTCGAGTCCTTCGGGCGTTTCCTGGCCGGAAAGATCACAGGCGGTTGCAAAGAAATCTCCAAAGTAGGCAATGTGATCCGAAACCGAACCTGCTGCGATTTTACCGGGCCAGCGAACGATGGCGGGAACCCGGATACCGCCTTCATAAAGTGCCCGTTTAATCCCTCGCAGCGGCCCGTTGGCATCGAAAAATTCCGGGTGGTTCCCCCCTTCCCTATGAGGGCCGTTATCGGAAGTGAAAAAGACGATGGTATTTTCGTCGAGTTTTTTATCTTTGAGTCTGGCGAACAATTCCCCGATGCCACTATCCATGCGGGTGATCATCGCTGCCTGCCCTTTGTCAGGATCGGGCCAGTTTTTCTGCGAATAGATGCCGTAATCAGGCACCTCCTGTCCATTTCCGGTGCCTCGTGTGCCTTCATTGTTCGCATGGGGAATCGTGAGCGCCAGATACAAAAAGAACGGTTGATCGCCCTGTTGCTCGATAAACCGGTAGGCTTCATCCATGAACAGATCGTGGGAGTAATCGACCCGTTTCGTTGCCCAGCCGGCTGAACCCCATTCACCTTCAGCCACCTTGTGAACGACATTTCTCAAACGGACAACCGACCCGTTGCGAAAAAGAATTTCCGGATAATAATTGTGGGCGTGCCGCTGGCTGAGATAGCCGAACGCGTAATCGAATCCCTGACGCGTTGGCATTCCTTCCTCACTGCCGCCCGGTTGGCCCAGGCCCCATTTTCCGATCAGCGCCGTTTTGTAATTCGCTTCTTTCAGTTTTTCCGCAATGGTGAGATCGGAATCCCGCAGACGTTTGGCATCGCTTCTACCATTGCCCCGCACTTGACAATGACCGGTATGCAACCCGGTCATCAAAACACATCGTGAGGGAGCACAAACAGTTGAACCTGCGTAAAAATTGGTCAGCTTCATTCCCTCCGCCGCCATCCGATCCAGATTCGGCGTTTTGATCAGCTTCTGTCCAAAGCAGCCCAAATCTCCATAACCGAGATCGTCCGCCAGAATGAAGATAATATTGGGCTGCTTCCGATTCTCGGCAGAAAAAGCCGTGCTCACAAAACAGGGAACAAGACCCAGCACAACAACGATATACCTCAGTCCCATCAACTTCCCTCGCAATGATGCTGTTTGACCTGTTCCTTGAATCGCTTCTGACTGCTTGACCATCATTGTCTGCTTGATCATGGTATCTCCTCGATGGGGGGCACTATTGATAACTGACGCCGCACCGCACAATTCCCTGCCACACAATGCAACGCGACCCCACGTTGCAACGCAATCACGCGGTGCAACGCAGTCACGATACGATACGATCACGACGTGATACGATCACGAGGCGACGTGGCAGGCTGAACGACCAGCTTCGCTCTGATTACGGAAAACCGCTATCTTTTCTAACCATTAAAGACGTTCAAAGCAAATCAGTCGTGAGAAAAACCTGACGGCTTTCCCGATCAGTGACTCGCCCCCAAAAGGATTACTCCGCATAACCGGTTCATATTAACCGGCTCATGCCGATTACCGACATCCTTCAGGAAAATTATTGATACATGTGCAGAATTGAAAATGATTTTTCGTCAGTCGCATCGTTGCAGAAACCGATATGTATCGTGGTGCATGCAAGCCTGCCGGGTTCAGTTTCAGACATGTCAAATCGTGGAGATGAGAAATGAGTGAATCCTGGTTCGATTCCCTTCGTTTTTCTCTCTGTGCAGTATTGGCAGCCTCTTTGTTTGCGCTGGCCATTCTCTCGCCGTTGGCTGTCCGAAATGAAATGATCAAACAACTGTGCCGCGAAAAGCAGCTCGAATTAATCGACCTGGAAGCGGAAAACAACCGCCGGGAACTGTTTGTCCGCCGGATCGAGAAAATGCCCGAGTTGCTCGAACAACTCTCCCGCCAACAGGAAGCCTCCAGCGAAAATGAACCGACTGAACAGAAAATTGATTTGCCTGAATCGCTCGCCATTCATCCTGACCACATGCTGACACTTCCTGTTTCTGTTTCATCAAAACAGGCGGAAAGAGAAAAAAATCGTTCCCACTCGCAAACATTCCAATTGCAACTGGCCGCAAAAATTGCCACCTCCCCCACGCTGCAAAATCGCCTGTTGATCGCCTCTGTTTTTCTTTTACTGTTGGGGATCATTCCAGCCAGTTGGTTCCATTGGAGATTCTTCAGAAGAAAGGCGTCATTGGTGATAAAGCGTCTTGTTTGCCGCTATCGTAAAGATGATTCCCATTCCGACTTCCCGACCCCTCATTGGAATCAACCTGCATCAAACAACTGCCGGACAGGCCAGGCACACCAGACAGAAAAGTGTTGATAAATCGGTCATTCAAACTCCAGTTCCGAGTAAATCGGACGACGGGACATCACGCTGATCTCTGAACCACGCTGATTTCTGAATCACGCTGATGCCTGCGACACGCTGAACCACGCCGAAAGAATCCTGAAGGAATCCGGTAGCGATCACGAAAATCATAACAGGAATCGGTACCCACAGTTCTTGGTTTCAATTGTTCCAGGGGTTATGATAGACAGGCTGGAATACCAGAGCGGTTATTGTCTTCTGTTCTACTGGAATCTCTCGAAGTATTATCACCGATGCCGAAAAAAATTCGCGGTCATAGTGGAGTCGTCTCGTGGTTGACGAACTCGAACCGTCCGATTTTCATGCTTGATCATCGAAGGCGGATCCGTTTTTTCAATCGGGGCTGTGCGGAAATAACGGGATGTCAGCCGGAAGACATGATCGGAAAAATTTGCAAATATCATTCCGAAGCGGTGGATAATCTGATTGAACGTGTTCTGAATTCTTTGGCCCCTCCCACGGAAGTTTTTCAGGGCCAGGAACTGTTTACCAAAATCAGTTATGTCGATTCCAGTGGAGACCTGCGTTCGCCTCACGTTCTTTATTTACCTCTGTTCAATCAGATCGGTGATCTGGACGCGGTATTGGGAATCATGCTGGAACTTGACGAACTGGCACCGCCGCTGCAATCCACTTTCTCCCAGCAGTTGCATGTCGAACTGGCCGGGTTGATGCAGCAACAGCACCAACGCTACAACCAGGCCACGCTGATTGCCCGATCACCGGCGATGCGTTCTGTTTCCAAACAGATTCTCGTCGCCCGTCATTGCAACGCACCCGTTCATCTCGACGGAGAAGCGGGAACCGGAAAACAGTACCTTGCGAGAACAATCCATTACTCCTCCGACAATTCGGAGTCTGCCTTTGTCATGCTTGATTGCGGACGTCTCCCCCGCTCCGATCAAAGGCGGATGTTGAAAGAAGCGCTGACCCACGCCGGTGAGTTGAACGCCCCGAGTGCACTTTTTCTGAAAGATGTTGACAGACTCGCCCTCGATTTGCAGGTCTGGTTGGCGGAAGTAATCGAACAGGATGAATGGCCCTTGCAATACCGCCTGTTTACATCCAGTACGCATAATCTGCCCGAGATGGTGGAACAGGATCGGTTCGATCGATCGTTCTCTTTCACCATTGGAACTATTTGCATCACCCTGCCCCCGTTACGGGAACGGGTTGAAGACCTGGAACTGCTTTGTCAGTATTTCATTGAACAGAGCAACCAGATTTCGGAGAAACAGCTCACCGGATTGACGCGTGAGGTTCTCGATGAATTTCTGCAATACAATTGGCCGGGGAATGTCCGCGAGTTGAAGTCGGTCGTCCGTGAAGCGTGTGAACTTGCTGCCGGCCCGCTGATCTCGCTTGAGCATCTCCCTTTTCGATTTCAAACAGGAAAAAACGCCCAACGTTCACTCCCTGCCATCAAACCGACATTTCGAACGCTGTCCACTCTGCTGGAAGAACATGAACGGGAAGAAATTGTCCGCGTTCTGAAAGCAACCCGAGGAAACAAGGCAAAAGCGGCGGAATTACTCGGATTAACCCGTGCCAAGCTGTATCGTCGCATCAAATCACTGAACATTGAAGAATAGGGCCTCGCCATGCTGTCATTCGGCTTTTTGATCACGCGTAACAGGGGAAACGCTATTTCTCAATCAAACCGCAACGAGCGGCATGCCCTGTAACCGGAACAAAAAAGAAACCTCACAAGTTGGCGTTACGCACAAAATGGATGATCGTTGGAAACATGGATGAACTCAGAAAACAGATCGAACAGGCAACCGGGACGATTCGGAGAAAATGGAACCATCAGGCCCGCATTGGTCTGATTCTGGGAACAGGCTTGGGACGCATCGTTGAACAGATTGAGCAGGCGGCAGAGTTCCCTTTCGAGTCACTTCCCCATTTTTGCCAATCGACGGCGACAGGGCACATCGGAAAGCTCGTTTGCGGACAGGTGAAAAACGTCAACCTGATCGCGATGCAGGGACGATTCCACTTCTACGAAGGATATACCCTGCAGCAAATTACATTCCCGGTTCGAGTGATGAAAGCGATGGGAATTGATCTACTGATCGTAACCAGTGCCAGCGGCGGAATGGATCCCGCGCACCGTCCCGGTCAACTGATCGTAATTGATGATCACATCAATCTGATGGGTGACAACCCATTGGCCGGGTTTAACGATGAACAACTCGGCCCCCGCTTTCCGGATATGAGCCAACCTTACGATGCGGATCTGATCGAAACAGCCTTGAGGCTGGCCAGAGAGCGGAACATACCGGCTCAACGGGGCGTTTATGTCGGCGTGAAAGGCCCCAACTACGAAACTCGGGCAGAATATCGATTCTTCAGAACAATCGGCGGTGATGTTGTCGGGATGTCAACCGTGCCCGAAACGCTTGTCGCTGTTCATGCGGGTTTACGCGTGCTGGGACTTTCGACCGTCACCAATGTCTGCCTGCCGGACGCACTTGAGCCAACTACAGGCGAAGATGTCATTGAAGTCGCCAGCCGCGCAGCGGACAATATGGCTGTAGTTATCGAAGGGATCATCGAGGAAGAAGCACGGCGTCTTCAAGCCAACCCGCTCCCTTGAACACCCCGGATACCCTTGAACAACTCGGATGGAAGCAGAAAGCGACACGCCAATAATCCGAAGTCAAACCCTGAAATCAAACCTCAAGATCAACCCCTGAAGGGGAACTACCGGTTTCTTTCTACCTGGCTGAACTGGCTGATTCCGCCTCCCTTGAAGAAGTCGGAAAGTTCGACAACGGCCGGCCCCAGCAGGAACATGTAAACAGCCGGCATCAAACAGAGAACCGTTGGAAAGAGGAGTTTGAACGTCGCCGTGTTCGCCTTTTGGTCTGCTCGTTGTTGCAGAGTCGCTCTCATTCCATCACTGTAATCGGTCAGGGCGTCGCTGACATTGGTTCCCATTCTTTCCGTCTGAATCAACAGAGAGGAAAGGGCATGCAACTCAGGAAGATCGATGCGCTCATTCATATTGACCAGAGCATGTTCGAGGGTATCGATATTCGCCTGAGTGGTTACAATGCGCAACTCATTGGAAATCGCCGGATAAACATCAGCCGTTTCCCAAGCAACACGGGCCAACCCCGACCGCAATGTCATTCCCTGACTGGTGCACATATTGAGCAAGTCGAGAACATCCGGCAATGCCTGTTCGATTTCCGCTTTTCGTTTTGCCGCCTGAGAACGGACGACCAGTCTGGGAATCGCCCACCCCATAATGGAACCGGCGACCATCGCGGGAAGCCAAATCCATTCCGTTCCGGGATAAAACGCCAGAGGAATCCCGAAAAGAATCAGAGGCAACATCAAGCCGAGATAACGGATCGCCGCCAAATTGTGCCAGGCGTGCGGTTCATAATAGCCCGCTTCAATCAGTTCCTTTTTGATGATCTGCCGTTTTGCCTGCGATTCCGGGAGCAGCACGGCTAAAGAAGGGGTGATCGGGCCGAAGACGTAGTCGCTTTCGTCGGCGAATGGCAGTTCCCCCGGATCCAGATGAGGCAACTCCCGTTGAGCGCCGACAATCGACTTGCCAAACAACGATCGCGATGTCCAACTGCGAGCCTTGCCGGTATAACTGGCAGACTCCTGAGAAGAGCGAACCACGAATTCCTTCTTTTCGGGAGCCGGATTGGCTGCGATGCTCTCCGGAATTTCCTCCGGAACACCAATTTCAGAAAACAGACTGTCGCTCGGTATTTCGTCAGAATCTTCAGGAGAAATCGCCTGACGGGTGACCGAAGCGGCCACATGCTCGCTGCTGACGGATTCATCTTTCAACAGTGATGAAACAGGCTTCGAAGGCCGCCTGGTTCTGGAACGGCGGACTTCCCGGGGTTCAACCGCATTACCTGAACCGAACAGGTATCGCAGAAACCGCGCCAACAGAATAACGACAAGAACGAAAAAGAGGATCGCCATGATCCACAGCAGGATCGATTGAAGGGGCGAACCGGCTTCAATCAGTTGGGCGAATGTAAATGTTGTGTCCATGATAGTCGTATCCAACTTCGTTTTTCCAGCTTCGTATTTATTCAGCTTCGTGTTGATCGAGCATTATGTATTGTCACCGTCAGATGAAAACATCTGTTTTCATCTGGTTCTCATCAGGTTTGTTGTGAATCGTTCAGAATTTTCATAATCCAGATGGCTCCGATAATTTCGAGCCCCACTCCCGTGAATGTAATTGCCCGCCCCCAACTGGAGGCCATCAGACGGGTGAAATAGTCGGGATCCCTGAACAGGAAGAAAGCCAGGATCGCGGGAGGAAGCAGAATCATCAGAATGGCTGTTGCCCGTGAACCCGCCGTTGCGGTTCGCAATCTTCCCAAAAACAGGGAACGGTCTCTCATTGTGCGGGAAAGTCGCTCAAGCACATAAACCAGATCTCCCCCGGACTGCTGATGCACACTCAATGCGGTCGCCAGAATTCTCAATCCATTCACTCCCGTCCGCTCCGGCAGTTCATACAGGGCTTCGTTCATCGTGACTCCCATTTGAAGCTTGCGAACGCTAACCTGCATTTCATCTCCCAATGGAGCAGGCGTATCCTTGGCCACCATTTCCAAACATTGGTCAAGCGACCGCCCGGTTCTTGCCGCCCGGGCCAGTTCATCGATCATGGGGGGCAACTGGTTGGAAATCAGAGCTTGCCTGCGAGAACGAACCAGCATCAAAATCCCGAGAGGAATCAGAAAACCGATAAAAAAGGAAAGCCCCGCGGCTAACGGGTTCTCCAGAAAAACCAGAACAATTCCCCCTAACGTGACCGAACTGAGCACGCACAGCAACAACCCCACCAACGGAACGAATGGCGCCCCCGATTGAATCATCAATCGATCAAACCAACTGTTGATTCCATTGCCGAGACTTTCAACCTGGGGATTTGCGTATTGCTCGTTCGTTTTGATGATATCTGCAAATTCAGGTCGAGGTTCAATCTCGATATGTGGTGATAATCCTGTAGCCATTTCGGCAACCTCTGGTCATTCTGTCATTTGTTGTCGGGAAACTTGTTATCGAGAAACTGCTTGTCTTCTGGAAACTGATATGAACCTGGGCGTTGAGAGGCCAATCCCCTCCTAATTCGGGACGATATATTCACCCCCGGCTATCAACTCGCGTGCCGTGAACAGATCCAGCGGAACGTGGTGTCCGCGGGCCGCCATTCGCCGCACGCATTCCGGTTCGTACCCGGTCGCATAAAACGCCCCTTCTGCACGCCCATCCGAGCTGATGCCCGTCATGCGATAGACGAAAATATCTTCTACATTGTATTCCCCGTCGCTTGTTCCGGCCAATTCGGAAATACGCGTCACCTTTCTTTCACCTGTGCTCAATCGGGTGACATGCACAAGCAGATGAATTGCAGAGGCAATGTATCGGCGTGCGACGGCAGGAGTTAAATCCGCCCCTGAAAGGGCGATCATCAACTCGAGCCGATCAAGTGCATCGCGAGTATCGTTTGCGTGAACGGTACTCATTGAACCATCATGCCCGGTGTTCATCGCCTGGAGCATTTCCAGCACTTCGCTTCCTCGCGACTCACCAACGATGATACGATCGGGACGCATACGCAGCGAGTTTCTCAGCAACTCGCGTTGAGTCACTGCCCCGGTTCCCTCGACGTTCGGAAGTCGGGTCTCCAGACCGACAACGTCTGCCTGCTGCAATTGGAGTTCCGCCGTTTCTTCAATCGTGATCACTCGCTCGGAAGCGGGGATAAAACGTCCCAACTGGTTCAGCATGGTCGTTTTACCGGCTCCGGTACCACCACTGAGCAGGATATTCAACCGGCCCTGAACAGCCGCAATCAGAAAATCGGCCATTTCCCGCGTCAATGAACGGGAACGCACCATATCTTCAAAGGCGACTGCGGTCGAACCGAAGCGACGAATGGAAAGAGTTGGCCCGCGCTGTGTTAATGGGGGGATGACTGCGTGAAGTCGTGAACCGTCGGCCAGCTTCGCATCGACCATCGGCGAAACCTCATCAATGCGTCTTCCTGCACGTCCCACCAATCGCTGAATCAGATGCAACAGATGGTTGTTATCTGCAAATTGCACATCCGTCTGTTCCAGCAGACCATTGCGCTCGACAAAAACCGTATCTGCTCCATTGACCAGAACATCACTGATTTCCGGATCATTCATCAACGGTTCGAGTGGCCCGAAGCCGTACATTTCATCCATGATCTCGTTCACCATCTGATCCCGTTCCGATTCGGGCAGATAGGAGGAGTGCAGGTCGCACAAATGCGCAGCCAACGCCCGCAACTGCTTGCGCAGTTCGTGTTCGGGAAGCTGCCCCGCTTTGGAGAGATCCATCGCATCGACCATTTGCCGGTGCAAACGGGTTTTCAACTGCTGAAACGCCCGCTGGGCTTCCAACGAATCTTCGTATCCAGATTCAATTTCGCTGACCGTTGACATTTCCTGGTTCCTCACTGTGATCGAAACAATCACTTCTCAATTCAGTTCTGTTTCCATTCCCTCATGGAAAATGGAGTGGTTTTATCGACTGATCTAACGACTGACAAACAACTTGTAGACATAGGGATTGGGCCGATAGAGCCCCGTGGCCGTTGTTCCGCCCGGATCGCCACCCGCCTGCAGAAATCGAGCCAGTGCCGCCGTTTTCGTCGTCATGACTGTCGGTTGAATAATAACTGTAGCCGACTCTTCCGTCTCGGGCACAACCTTCATCACCCGAATCGCAACAACCTGCTGACATTCCAGATTCGACCAACCGGGGATCGTCATCGGAGCCTGTCCCGTATACAACAGGCAGAGCTTTTGTTGACCGATTTGCGATTCAAGCGATTGCTGCAGCGGCGTGGTGATGTTCGCAGTTCCCGAAATCGAAACGGGACTTTGTGCCGGAATGACTCCGCCCAACTGTTTCAAATCGTTCGGATAGAGTCCGTTTTGAATTTGCCGGGAAATTTTCTGCTCATTCAATTCATTGTTGAATTCAAGAAGCTGGACATTAGATAGCAATGGATCGGTATTCAACGGGACCGAGTGCAAAACCATTTCCGGAATTCCATCTGGCCCCTCGACAACCGAATGGGTCGGCGAATCGAAGCGATACAGATCAGCTCCCTGCCGTTCGGTTATCTGGACATTCCAGGTATCGACTCTTTTCCCGGAGGGATCACTTGCCAGCACCGCCAATGGCAAGGCAGGAACCGGTAACGAACGCGTTGGCCGAAAATGATCAATCACATTATCGAAAGAGACTTCCGCGTAAACCAGTGCATCGGTTTGAGGCTGGGCCCCCGCTGCTTCAACAAACAGGTTGATCGGATTGCCCAATCGCTGATAACGGTAGGTGCGAACAACAACACCGGTTGCCTGGGAATTCGATTCCAGAAATGTAGTCTGCCCCGTTTCCGCATCGTTATACTGATGCCCGAAGTAGATATCGCCCCTGCCATTGCCGGCCAGACTGATTTCGACCGGCTGACCTGCAACCGTATTGGAAAGGGAAAGAGCAGCGGCCCGCCGTTTTGCCTGCAAGGCGATCTGGTCATAGTCAGGCTGTTGCACCAGCAGGTGATCTCCCAGATATTCACCGGCTGCGGAGAGGGCGGCCGCCTCAGCCGCCTTTCTGAGTTCGACCTCGGCAGCATCAACCCACAGGCGATTGAGAACCAAAGCCGCGACCGCTCCAACAACAAGCAACGCAAAAGCGATTGCAGGCATTAAAGAGCCGCGTCGGTCTGTCGCTGACTGATGATTGGTGCGTAAATGCCTCACTGAGATCCTCTCCCGTTTCTCCTGTCAGATATCACCCGAAAGTGATCGATAAGTTCTTCCAAACCTCCCCAGATCACACCGCACGACGGCTGCGCGTCCGATTGTGCGACTGCTGTGGTTGTTGTGGTTGTTGCAGTGGCTGACCTTGTTGACCTGGCTGGCCCTGCGGAACATACTCATTCTGGGTACCACGATATCCCCCACGATACCCTCCCCAATAACCGCGGCCGTAGCCACCATATCCACCGCCTCCGGTACGTGGTGGTGCCCATCCCGGTTGCTCGATCCACGGTGTGGCCCGGTTATTGCGGTTGTAGTCATAATTACGGCCATCGTAATAATCATCTTCGTCATCGTATCGGATAACGGAGCGACTGGAACCGCGATAGATTTCCGTTGTGAATGGTTTTTTCGGCTTGGGGATTTCCGGCAGACCAAGAATTTCTTCGAAATAGGCGCGATCCGCCTCGGCAACCGCGACACCTCCCGAACCAGGCCCATTAGGCGTGTAGGTCACGCTGAGTGCCCCCTTTGTTTTCGCTTGAAGAAGAATATTGGCCTGAGCCGGTGTCAGCTCGAACGTGACCGTATTCGTGCCCCGGTTCAATGTTGACTGTTGGGTCAGGCGATTCATCGCGAGCACTTTGACACCTTTGAACATCGTCATCGTGAAACCACCCCGATAGCGCCTGTCCGAAGAATTGTTGTCAACTGTCAAATGCACATCGACATAGTCACCCGGTTTGATCAAACCATCAACCACCGCTGAGCTATCCCCCAGGCCGATCGTTACCGCACGCATCCCCGGAGCGACCTTGAACGGTGGACGAACACCCGGAGCATACAGATCACTCGTATGGATCGGCTTGGCCTGTTTGAGATCCTTCAACGCATAGCGGCCAATCACCACATCCTTGTTGATGATGGTATCGGGCGTCTGTTTATCCTTGCTGAGAAAGCCCAATACAATATGATCCTTGGTCAACAGAGTGCCCGCTGGAATATCCGCAGCTGGCATCGGAACGGTTCGCGTTCCAATCGGCTCCTTGACAACCGGCTTGGGCATCATACTCCTGCCGATATACACGGCGATGAGCAGACCCACAATGCCCAGTATCAATAAAGTAATAAAGGCAGGCGTTATTTTTCTCACAGTCCCACTCCAAAAAAGTTAAGATAGCTCGACAGGCGAGCAAACGATGTTCCCTGTTGTTGACCAGCCGACACTGCTTGCCAATGTTTTTATAGTCGATGTTTTAATCGTTCCGAAAAGTTCCTCTTGTCCGATAGTTCCCCTGTTTGACAGTTCCTCTGTTTGTCAATTCCGTTATCCAGATTTCATTGTTCTGACAAAGAAATCTCCCAATAGGGGAAACTCTCCCTTACTCCCTGCTATTCCCTTTCCATCACCGTTTCCGCGACCAGATACCTCCCCTGCAAGCCAAACCCGATGGGCCAGAGTAAATCTGGAGACGCGTTCGCCATTGGCACCTGGACAACAACCGAAACACGATCCCCCGAAAACTGTCCCATCTCAACCAGAACATTCGCATTCTGGCTCAATTGTGGCCCCAAAGACTGGGCGACGGATTGTTCGACAACTTCCAACGATGTCCCCGGATAGGTCGCCGTTCTCGCTCCAACCCGACTCGCTTCGACAACACTACCACGGGCAAAAAACAGCATCGAATACTCAAAAACCGCAAACAGAACCAGCAACAAAAGCGGGAGCGTCAAAACAAGCTCCATGCTCAAGAACGCTTTTCTGTTCCTGCTGTTTGATTGGTGAATATGTCCCATTTGTTTTTTCGCCAGTTGTTTCTCTGCCAGTTGTTTCTCTGTTTGTCTCGCTAATTACTGTCCCTGTTTATTGTCTCTCAAATGTTTTCTTTTTTGCATCGATTCTACAACATCCAGGGGAGTAACGGCTTGTGAGTCGCGTAGGAAGCAATCAGCAACGCCCACGTGGCCAAGGCAATCGGCAGCGCATAGGCCATGATTCGTCGCTTCTGCTTTTCCTGAACGGTCTCCTGTTTCCGCTTCTCGCCCGTTTTGGTCGGCTTGCCCGTGGCCAACAGTTTTTTCTTCATCTTCTTCGGGCCGATGGTCAATACATTCCCCAGCACGATAAATGCCGTCACAATAATGACAATCAATGTACTGCAGATGAATACGTACAACGACCAACGAAAGCCGAGCCAGACGCTCAAGCCCCCCATCAACTTGACATCCCCGCCACCGCCACTGCCGATGATCCAGAGAATGAACAGTATCCCAAACCCGATCAGAAAACCTGACGCTCCATCTCTGATCCCGGAAAACCCGTTAAAATAGCCCTGATAAACCCACCCCGCGAAAAACATCGGGAGAGTTAATTTATTCGGAATCTTCCAGTATTTCTGATCCCATATCACCGCTGCGAGGGTGTAAGCCACCACTGCAACGACAAATACAATCTCTTGTAACGATTCCATAACCGGCCTCTATGCCAGTCCGGAGAAGGAATATTCCTCTTCAATGTCCCCGGACATGTCCCTAAGATCAAGGTTTTTTTGCTGAGAATCACGAAAATCGTTATGTCAGTTCATTTTGGTAAACAGACATTCCAACACACCATGATGCAAGCATAACACACGATTCCTTTCCATACCCCCTATGTTTCCCTTTTGAAACAAAATGCGCAGACAATCACCACTGGGTAGTGAACATAATCTGAATAACCGACACAACAGATCGAAAATGCATTTTCCCTCAGACTGGCAGACTCAGGAATCGCCAGATACAATGACGCCAAAGCGTGACTGGATGCGCGTAATCGCACATGCTCAAGAGAACACGTGACCAAAAGTCATCCTCGCTTATGTACCATGACTATGACACAATGAACAGTATATGTAGCGGGTGTCATGGGCGAATCAAGATAAATTGAGCCTCAATGCCAAGCCTTGAAAGAGCACCAGGTATGTCTACTCCCAAAGTTTTTGTGACCAGAGAATACCCTTCTGTTGGCCTGAACAGGCTGATGCAGGAATGCGAAACAGAGGTATGGCCAGGGCCGCTTCCTCCTTCTCGTGAGGTGCTGTTAGAGAAAGTGAAGGGTTGTGATGGACTGCTGACCATGCTTTCGGACAAAATCGATGCAGAGTTGTTTGATGCAGCCGGCAGCCAATTGAAGGTGGTCAGTCAATACGCTGTCGGTGTCCACAATATCGATTTGGAGCAGGCGCACAACAGAGCGATCGCGGTTGGTAACACGCCAGGCGTGCTCACGGACGCAACGGCTGACATCGCCTTTGCCTTGCTGATCAGTTCTGCACGTCGGATGATCGAAGCACACGAAGCGATTCAGGCGGGAAAATGGAAAACGTGGGAACCGCTGGGATACATTGGTTGGGATCTGGTCGGCAAAACGATTGGGATTGTTGGTATGGGACGCATCGGTTACGCCATGGCGAAACGATGCCGAGGCGGTTGGGACATGAACGTGATTTACACCAGCCGTCATAATAAACCGGACGCCGAACAAAACCTGCAGGCTCGCCGGGTCGAGTTTGATGAACTGCTCGCTGAATCCGATTTCATTTCCGTTCATACCGACTTGAACGCGGAAACGGAAAAAATGTTCAATGCACAGGCGTTTGAAAAAATGAAGCCGAATGCCATTTTCATCAATACCGCTCGGGGGGGCATTCATGATCAGCCCGCCCTTGTTCATGCGTTGAAAACCGGGCAAATAGGTGCAGCCGGTCTGGATGTGACCGATCCGGAGCCCCCGGCACTTTCCGATGAAATTCTCCATCTCCCCAATTGTATCGTCGCACCACACATTGGCAGCGCTACCACAAAAACAAGAAATGAAATGGCAGAAATCGCCACCGACAATCTACTCAACGGCTTGCAAGGCAAACCGTTGCGTTGTGAAGTCAAATAGGTTCCCAACAGTGGAAACAGACAACCGGGAAACCGGCAGGGCCTCTTTTCAGCCTTGAATAATTTTTTAGCGATAATTTTTTAGCGATAACTTTCAGCCTTGAATAAAACCGTACAGGAATCGTTATGCCTAAAGGAGATGACTGGCAGGAATATCTTGCAGCAGCGATCAAAGCTGCCAGAGAAGCCGGGGCTGTATTGCTGAATTGGCGGGAAAAGTTCACGATTTCCGAAAAAGGGCGTTCGGATCTGGTTACCGATGCCGATTTCGATGCCCAGAAAACCATTTATGATCTTCTTCGCAACGCCTTCCCCACGCATAGTTTCCTGGGAGAAGAAGGACTGGAACACGCAGGAGAAGAGAGCGATTTTCGTTGGGTCATCGATCCGCTTGATGGCACCATGAATTACGTTCATGGTTTCCCTTATTATTCTGTTTCCATTGCGTTGGAATATCAGGGGAAAATTGTGGTTGCCGTGATCTACGATCCAACTCGCGATGATTTGTTCCATGCCTGTGAACATTCCGGAACATTCCTGAACGGAGACCGGGTGCATGTTTCGGGGGCCGAAAAACTGTCCGATTCTCTCTGTATCGCATCGCTTCCTGTCGCCGGGGATGCTGCCCACCCGGCGGTCAAAAAATTCCTGGCCGTGCTGCCGATTGCAAGAACCGTCCAACGCCTGGGCTCTGCCGCAATGAATCTGGCTTATCTCTCCTGCGGAAGGGCTGATGTTTACTGGTCTTCGACGCTCAAACCTTGGGATATGGCTGCAGGTATTCTTCTGGTGAAGGAAGCAGGCGGAAAAGTAACCCGACTCGATGGCTCGCCATACGACATCTACAGCGGAGAAATCCTCGCCGTCTGTTCACATGATGTTCAGCAGGAAGTGATCCCCTTGTTGTGTCGTGAATAATCGAAATTGAGACAGATAAATTCGGGCATTTGCACGCGCGATCGGTTAAGATGCCGAAATCTCACGTTAAGTCGAGGTTCTCTTCACCCGTCGGGGCGAATAGAATGCTAGAATTGGGACTGATCGCACTGAGGCTGATCGCACCCTGTCTGGTTTCGTATAACCTGTCTGATTTCGTATAACTTGTATAACCTCGTGGCACTCAAAGTGTCATTCAAACGCTACTGAATCTGTTCGGGATTCCTCGGTCGTAAACTTTTCGCCAACAGGTAAAACCACGGAATAGCGGTTCGTCGATGGTATTCGCTTTAACGGAAAACTCGTTGACGCTTTTACGAAGCGTTCGCATGGCCACTTTGGCTCTGCTTTCGCTGCTGCTGCTCACGTGGTGCTCCACCGCGCAGTCGCAGGAAGCTGCCAAGGGACCTTCGTTGAAAGGGAAAGAGATCACACCCATCCCGTTGAACCCACAGGCGAAACCGGGGGTGCCCTCACGAATAAGGCGAGACCTCATCTATATGCCGGATTCCGAGGGGAAAATCAGGCCCGTTCCTCTGGATGTGACCATGGAGAAGTATCTCGACTGGCTCGATCGGGAGGATTCGGCGGCTCGATCCGGATTGCCTGCCAACGTAATCGAAAATCTGCTTTGCAGGGGAAGCATCCAGTATTCCGCCAATCGGACTCCCTGGGCTTTTCTGTCCTGCCAACTGGAAATCGAAGTGCAGAACTCACCGCAGTGGCAGTTCATTCCGTTGAATATGAAAGAAGCGACACTGGCCGGCATGATTGAAAAGAACAGGCCCACCCGGAATGAAGGTCTGCTGCTGACACGGGAAGGGAAGGAGAATCAATGGGTTCTCTGGTACCGAAACCGTCGGCGAATCGATCTGACAGTCGATCTGTTTGTGCCGATCCAGGTTGCAGGTGACCAGCATCACCTGACCGTTTCGTTCCCCACGGCTTCCCGGACGGAACTGCAGTTCCAACTCGATCACAAGGAAGTCGCGCTCGAACTGAAAAGCAAAGGCTTCGATGTCGTTGAACAGAATGAAAAAGGAACCCTGATCACAATCAAGGGATTCAACCAGTTGGTCGATTTTTTCTGGTCGCCCATGCTGAAACAGTCGCAGATGCCTGCAGAATACGACGTCGATTCCCAAATTTATGTCACGCGGACAAGTGATTCAACCACGATCGACGCCACACAAAACATCACCGTGAAACGGGGCAAACTGGATCGTCTGAAAATACGCATCCCTTCCCCTTTCAATATCGACAGCGTCAAAGCAGACCAACCGTACGAATACTCGATCGGAACGGATCGCTCGCTGATTACACTGATCTTCCAGAAGCCGATTGAAAAATCGGTGAAAATTGATTGGCAATTGACGGCTCCCATTCGGAAATTCGAATCGGAACTGCTGCTGGATCAATTCGATGTCATGGGAGCGAAAACGCAAACAGGAAAAATTGCGATCCTGAAATCGCGGGATTGGCGGATTGGCCAAATTCCTTCCAAAACGAAAAATGTCTACCAGATTAATGTCAGGCAAATCCCCCGGGAGGGAAAGTATTCGCAGGCCTTCCAGTTCTACGGACAACCCTGGCGACTTGCCCTGGCGACGCAAAGAACGCAGGCAAGATATTCAGTCGACACATTTTACGATCTGAAAGCGGGAACTGATTCCCTTCAACTGACGGTCGATTTCGACATCACCCCCCGCAATGGCACCATTGAATCGGTTCAACTCCAATGGCCCGAATTCACATCCGGTCAATGGACGATCGAGGAAATCGTGCAAGGTTCGAGCGGCTTGTCGATCAACTGGAGTATCGACGGAAAACTTGATCTGCCCCGCTGGGACAAAAAAGACACGATTCGACTGGTCGCCTCGCGGAAGATGGAGAAACCCTCTGCCGAAGTCGCCGGGAAAAAGGATAAACTTCCCTTTTCGCTGCCACGAATATCGACTTCCGATTCCCACACAGAACAGCAGATTCTGAGAATCACATCCGATGCCGGTTCTTATGAATTGATCCTCACCGGAACGGGGTTCCAAAAATTGAACGCGGAAGAAATTTCGCCCGATCTGGCGGCCAGAGAAATCTACAATTCTGGTAATGGAAGATTCTCCCGCCAAAGCTGGTATCGCATCACGGATTCCAAACAGGATATCTCCTTCACGTTCACCGAAATCATCAGAAAAGTTCGCTGTGAATCGGAAGTTCAAATTCGGCGAATCATTTCCATGCAAAAAAAGGCTGTCTATCGTCAGGTTCTGAACTACTCGATTTCGGAACTGGCAGCGGAACAGTTGATCGTTCGAGTTCCCACTTTGCCGACCAACTCAAACGCACAGCCAGGCTTGCAAAATGTTCGCTTCCTCGATGAATTGGGAAATGTGCTGGAGACCAGATCAGGCACTCCATCCCGATCCGACTCGCGCATCCCTTCCAACTCGCCGGAAGATCGTGACACCGATTCCACCGGGAAGCAGATTCCATCTCCATCTCCCGATCGGCTCTTGATCGTTCAACTGCCTCAACCTGTTCTGGGAGATTATCAATTGATCATTCAGGGAGAGCTTCCATTAAATACTTCCAACGAATCAGGCGACGGAACAGGAGGCGGAACAGACAGCAGAACAGACAGCAGAACAGAAAAGTACAAGACAACGGTTCCTGTCTATCTTCCGTACCGGGCAGACCATTTTCTGTTAAAATTGTCGAATCGTTCGGCCTATCAAATCAGACCGATCGAAAACAGTTGGGTTTTGCAACTGGCCGATGATCAGTACCCTGCGGAAAAGTTGATTCCCGTCTGGAAAGGGGAGCCTGCCACCCAGACCATCCCATTGATGATCGACGTCAGTCGAAGCCGGCTGGATGAACAGATCGGTGCCGTTGAGGGGACAGTGGAAACCTGGATTTCCAGTCGTGGGCCCATCATGAGTGAACTCGTTTTCGACCTGACGCACATGCCCCCGCTTTTCAGCTTGAGGAACGTGGATAACTTTGAAATTGTCTCGGTTGACTGCTATTGGGATCAGGGATCGGGATCAGGCCGGGCGAACCTGACACTTGACCAGAACGACAATGGTCTTACCTACCTGCTACCCGAAACGGTTGTCGGACGAACCGGCAAACTGGTTGTGAAAGTCATTCAAAAAGAGAATAAAACAGGTCTGTTGGGAAAATTGAAACTGGCCGTTCCTGATCATTCCCTTGCGAGCCAGATCGCCTGGTTACAGTGGAGCATTCATTTCCCCGATGGAACGTACCTGTTTTCCCCTCCCCGCGGTCTGTCTGCCAACTACAGTTGGCGATGGCAAACCCTGGGATTTCGTCGTGTCAACAACTCGAATAAATTACCACGATCCGGCACACCGGCGAATACCGTTGTGCCGCCCGGCGATAATTCCTACTCATTCACCAGTGTCGGCTGGATCGATCAGATCGAAATCCGATGTATCGGGCGTGGCTTGCTGATGGTCATCGGAACCGGTATCCCATTGATTGTTGCGCTCTTCTTCGCTGGAAGACCCCGCGATCAAAAACTTCGTGGGGCGTTGTTGCTTGTCGCGCTGACAGGGGCAGTTGTAACCCAATTTCCGGAACAGATGGCGATCCTTGCGCAACCATTACTGATCGGCATCTTTTTCACACTGCTGGCGACCTGGGTGGCAGGGAAGTTGCGTTCTTCCCAGGAAGACCCGACCCTGATCATTATTGGCCCTTCCCATACGCAGGGAAGTGATGCAACCGCGGAGCCTGTCATCTCCTTTCACGATCCTGCAGGCGACGAAGTGACCAAAATACAATCTCCCCCCGTTTCGAGTCTGGAGTCACCCTGATGAAGCCGCATCAGTGCGATCCGCCAAACCAGGAGAGCCACCGTTTGCGATCCATCCGCGATTATCCCGCTGTCATTGATGCCAAAAACGAACCCCATAAGAAAGCAGACTGTTCGTGTGACGAAACTCGTCAATTGAATTGAAAAACAGAATAAAAGGAAAAAACTGAATCATCAAAGATGAAAGACATCACCATCACTCACCGTTTCATTCTGTTGCCAGGCAGCAGTAATCCGCTACGTAGAACATGAGCCAGTTGACCAAATATTTTCTGAAACTGTTATGCTTCCTGATTGCCATCAGCGCAGCAATAATGCCCGACAGCCGCCCCGCTTATGCGCAGAAATATGGGCAGAAGCAGACATTACAGGAATTCAGAAAGATTTACGTTCCCGAAGAATTGCCCGATTCCTGGCCGCCCGGTAATTGGCAACCATTTTCCTCAAAAAAATATTTTCAACTACTGGAGCAGCAGAGCAAAAACAGTGCTCAACTCTCACAGGCCGGCATGATGCAGGCCCACTACCAGGCGACTTTTCGTGATGGACAACTTGTTGACGGGAAACTGACAGGCCGGTTCAGTTCCGAACAGGTTGCAAGCTGGAAAAACCTGGGAACAACCAACATCCAGTTGCATTCTCTTCGCTGGAAACAGGGGAAGACAGATTGGGGCACAAACTCCGCTGGCCAGATCTTCATTCATCAGCGAGAAAAACAGACAGATCTGCAAGGCGACTGGAGCCTGAATGGTGTCGAGGGGAATCAGGGAACACGGTTCGTTTTCAGGTTTCTTCGAGCGACACAAACGACGCTGCAACTGATTCTGCCCGCTTCTTTCCAGTTGAATTTTAGCGAAAGAACTCCCCCACCCTGCTTCGTAAAAGAACTTTCTCCCCGGTTGAAACAGTGGACTGTCTTTCTTTCGTCCCGGTCGGAATTGACCTTTTCCATCTCGCCGATTTCCAACGCGGTCGATAATCATCTGCTGATTTCCCGCCCCGTCCATTTACTCACTCTGGGAGTTTCCGAACAGAAATTCGTGACCGATTTCCAGGTTGAAATACCGGGACAGACGGAAACCCGGGTCAATTTGTTTCTGCCCAAAGGATTCACGGCCGAACGGATTGAAATTGCCAAAAAAAAACTGACTGCCTGGGAATCCACTCCGGGCAGCGATCAATTTTCTGAAGGGACGATCATTCCTGTCCGGCTACATAGCGACAGGGTTGACGCCCCAATCACTGTCCGGGTTTCCGGCCATCTGAACCAGAAAGATCATCGCCGGGTTTCCACTACTTTCCCCAGGCTTGTCGATGCCATTCAGATGCACGCTCAAATGACAGTGGTTGTCGAGGCACCGCTACGGACAACCGACCTTTCAACCAGGGATCTCTATCAGATTGACGCTCGGGTTGGGCCGGGGATTCGGGATGCCTGGTCTTTCGCAGCCGATGGAATCAACCCCTCAATCGATATCTCTATAGATATCCCTGTTCCCCGATTGCAGGTCGAACAGCTTGTGATGTGCGGAATGCAACAGAAGCAGGTACATGAATTGAAGTATTTCATGTTCTGGAAAACGGACGAGGAAGGATTGTTCACGGCGAAGTTCAACCTGATTTCCGGCTATGAAGTCGAAGAGATTCTGATTCTCTCACAGGCGAATCAGGAAGTCCCGTTTTCCTGGAATCTGAGAACCGAACAGGATCGCAGGAAACTACTGATTCATCTTTCAAATGAAATGGTTCCGGGACAGAAATTATCCGTTTCCATCACGCTGCGGCCCCGTTCGTCCGGGAATCGACAAACTCGAATAACAATCCCCGCCCTGAAGTTGATCAATGGCGATCTGCTGGAAGACAAACTCCTGATTACCCAGTCAGCAAACCTGAAGCCGTTTCCCCACAACGCCCCTCTCAAAAAGATCCCGCTGGATCAAATCAGAAAATGGGCCTCTGTCTGGAAAGAACTATCCATCGTGTACAGCGACCCCGAACATCAGTGGCTGTGCAAAGATATTTCCCTTGCCAATCGGATTCTCATCAAAACAGATACCGAGACAGACAAACTGATCAACCCACAGGCAATCCCTTTACCCGGTGATGCCATTACTCCCCCTGCGACCCAGGGGCAAATAAAGCAGATCTTTCCTCCCCGGACAGACTGGAAAGGTGTCATCAAGGCAATCTGGCATCGCCCCGGTTCCAGAAATCCCAAGATACAAATTGAATACAAACGGCAAACGGAACAGGGCCAGCCCTTCCCGTCAGAACTGGAGTTTCCCGATGAAATCACTCTCGAT
>JALTOP010000428.1 GCA_027000105.1 Planctomycetaceae bacterium
CGTGAGTTTTTCGATTCCTGGTCGGAAGGGGATCGTCAGCGGGTACTTGCGAGTTGTTCTCCGGAATTGCGAGAAGCTCTGGAAAAGTTGCCTCCATCTGTTTTGGCTTACAACATTTCCCTGATTGTCGGAAAAGTACAGCGGACCAGATCGTTCCGTCCGGAGGCTCATATCAGGAAAGATAAAGCGGTCGTGAAGCTGAATCGGCCACACGGGACAATTCAGTTTTCGATCGAAAAGAACGGATCGGGGTGGCAGGTTAGTGATCTGGCCCTGGTGGGGAACGACAAGGAATCCCGCATCGATTCGTTATTGCAACGGGTTGAAATTATCAATCAGGCAATGGTCTTTCTTGAAGCCTGGCAGAAACAGGACAAGTCTCGGCTGAAGCAGGTGACACTTGACAGGTTCTACACGGCGGGGTTGGCTCCCGCGAGGTTGAGCGATGTTCCTCTTCCTTCCGCTTTTGAAGTGGAGGGCAAGGTGGATGTCAAACTTGCCGAGAAACGGGCGGATGTCATTTTGAATGACCAGAAACAGACGATTCAGATGACACTGAAGCAGGATCAGCAGGATCCGGAAGACTTTTTTGTGGCTGATGTCATCCTGTACGACATGGAAAATCAGCAGACGTTATCCCTGATCTCTGCCTTGACGGCCCGTCCTGTTGCCGAATTGTTTGTTGAAGCGCTCGCTCGACGGGATGCCGACATGCTTCAGCAAAATACGACTCGCGATTTTCATGGAAAAACGTGGAGCCGGGCCAGTAAACAGACCTTGGCAATCCTGCCCATTCCGCTTGAAGGGTTGAAAAATGCCCATCAGGTTGAAACAGAGTTCCAGGGGGAAATTACACGAGTCCGATTTGCAGGCGGTTCCAGCCCATTCACGGTTGTCCTTCATGATCAGGGAGGGCGGGTTCTGGTGGATGATGTTCTGATCGACCAGAAAGATGAGCTGGAAAGAGACAAGCAAGAATCGCTGAAGAACTATCTCGCCGCGATTGTTCCGGTTTACGAATTGGCGGCCAGTATCCACAACAATCAACCTGGGCAGACCGTTCGTCTGGTGACAGATGATTTCTACAACCGCGTTTTTGCAATGACAAAGACGATGCCGGAATCGGCTTATACCTATCTGACCTACGTTTCAGCAGGGCACCCGAAACTCAAGTTCCCGGAACTCGGAAAACAGACCGATAAAAGAAAGAAAAGTAAAAAAAGAACAGAAGAAATCGTCATTGAATTCAACACGACTGACAAACCGCAAACGATTGTCACTTTTACGGGCAACAACTCTATTATGAATGTCACTCTGGTGGAAGAAGACGGTTTGCTGCGTGTTAACGATGCCCTGATCAATACACCGAACAGCGAGGTTGCCCAACGACTCAAGCAGACGATGCGAATGGAACTGGCCAACAGACGTACGCAAAGAGGCATTCAATTGGCCAGTGCCATTTCAAAACAGACAGCAAACAGAAAAAAAACAGGCGTGACAGCATCAGGGGTCGCGCAAGACAGAATGACGAAATCTGTTTCGCCTGGCGATCAGACTGTTTCAGCAGCGAACGGCGAGTCGAACCAGCCTGGAAATCCTCCGTTGCAGAATGCGCTGTATGAGCAGTATGAAGCCGCCCGGCCTGTACAGCAACCTGTGAGACAAATAGAACAGACCGGCTACATAGAACAGACCGGTCACACAACTGGCTCAGACGACCCAGGCAGCCGCCGTTCACCGAATCCGCTACATCCGCACGGGATCGCACGTCAGCAGGGGATCCCGCGTCAGCACGGGATAGAGGATCATTTACTGCTCCAGCCGATTCCCATTGATTAACGCGCCGCAGGTACAACGCAAGTCTCTTGTGTGTATCAGGGCGTTGGAACGTACAATTTGAACGTGTGCGTCAAACTCCTGCTGCTTTCTCAGCCGTTGGTTGGTGGTGCCCGCTTCTGCTGTTGGGAGAAGTGAGAAACGGCAGGATTTCCGCAGGAGAAACTCGGGCTGAGGAACTCAAAAAGGCCCGTTGTGGGGGTATGTCGTTCGGCATTCGGCTGTCTCAGGAAAGCAGTTCGCGTATTGGCTGACGATCATCATCGACCAGATATTGCGGGCGTCCGTTGAGATCTGGAACGGTGATGTGGGAGGTATCGATGCCCAGATTCCGGTACAACGTTGCGAAAACTTCCTGCACATGAACGGGGCGTTCGACAGGAACGGAACCGATGCGATCGGTCTGACCGATGATTCGTCCAGGCTGTATTCCGCCACCGGTTACAAGAACGGACTGAGTTCCGGGCCAATGATCCCGTCCACCTTTGGCGTTGATTCGCGGGGTTCGTCCGAATTCACCCCAGACCACGACGGAAGTCGTTTCGAGGAGTCCTCTTTCATCAAGGTCCTGCAGGAAAACCGAGAGAGCATGATCGAACACAGGCAGGTATTTGTTCGAGAGATATTCGATTGTTCCTTCCCTGTTCGCGTGCCAATCCCATGCGCCGAATGCCACACTGACGCAGCGAACCCCCGCCTCAATCAGCCGTCGTGTCAACAGCAAATGTTGCGGGCTTTGCGGTGCGCCGCCAAAGGCGGGAAAAGTCTGCTGTATTTTGCCGTAACGGTCTCGAACTGACTGCGGTTCCTTCGAAAGATCGAGTGCCTCGGCAAGACCACCTGAAGTCAACATTTCAAAGGCCTGTTGCTGGAATTTGTCAATTCCGCCTCCCTCCAACGCGAGTTGTAATTTACCTAAAGAACTCAGCAATTCGCGACGGTTCTCCAGACGCGGAAGACTGATACTCTTGAGAAGCAGGTCTGACTTCACTTCACCTTCTACAACGAACGGAACATGTTCGTGACCGGTAAAACCGGGCCAGGAAGGCTTCCCCTGCAAATGGATTCCATTATTGCCATACGGGGTATAACCCATTTTCGGTGCGGCATCGACATACGGTGCAACCCCTTGTGCTCCCGGCCCCAGCAATTTTGAGACAAATGAACCGAAGGAGGGCCAACCACCTCCCGGCTCGTTATCTTCACTTCGACCACCCGGGCGTCCCGTGTAGCATTGGAACGATTCGTGACGGTTTTTCATCCCTACCAGTGTCCGAATGATCGAAAATCGGTCGGCCATGGCGGCAAGTTTCGGGAGAAGTTCGCAAAATTGAACCCCGGGAATTTTCGTACTGATCGGCTGATAGGAACCGCGGATTTCGTGCGGCGCGTCCGGTTTGGGGTCGAATGTTTCGTGCTGTGTGGGGCCGCCCGGCAAATAGATGATGACGACTGAATGTTCCCGTTTCGCTCCACCAGTCTGTTCTGCCCGCAACAGGTCGGGAAGAGTCAACCCGCCCAAACCGAGGGAACCGATTCGTAAACAGTTCCGGCGTGATATCCCATCACAGTAACGAACCGATTGGCTGTCAAATAGTGTCAGCACAGAAATACTCCCTCCCGATCATAGAGCCGTTTTCCAACACTATAACACAGTGTATCTGCGATGGTCGCCATTATAACGGCATTTTACTCAATAAAAAAGAACCATCTCTGTTGAGTGTCGGAATGGGAGGCGATTCAGAGGTTCAGACAACAAGTTTGCAAATGGAGGCTTTCCGTCATCATCTCCTCGTCCTCGTCGCGGAAGATGATCGCGTCGAGGGAGATGGAAAGCAGTTTTCGAACGCGGACGGAACATCCCGGGAGATCGATGAAGGGCAGGCTGTTTCGATCACGGCTTTCGAATAAAATGGGCGGCGTAACTTCTGACATGTTGACCGCCGAGCACATGGAAGTTCCGTAGATTTTCTATCGTTTGCTGACTGAAGCGGTTGAGCGGAACGTGAATCAGTTTCTTTTTGTATTTCTTTGCCAGCCGTTTCCAGGCACCGCCGGGAGGCCCTTCGGAGAGTAGGGCGATGTGCGTTTCGTCGCTGTAGGAACAGCCTGCGACGATCAACCGTTCTTCGAGTGTATCGACGTAATCGAAGCGGCGGTCTTTCCAGATATCAGGAACGTTGCGTGGTGGGAAAAGAAAGAGTGCCCCGCCGTATCTGGCGCGGGCGATCCCGGGGCCGACCATTTCATCGGTGTATGGTGTGGCAAAGAAGGCGAGAGTCGATTCATCATGATGTTCCGCCTGCCAGGTGATCCGCCAGGAATAATCGCGTGGATCAGCCGGAGAGTCGAACAACATGATCACGCAATCCAGACCGCCCCGTACGGGTGGGAATTCTTTTACGTAGAGATCACCGGTGTGCCAGTTCCGCAGGGTTTCGCGGATATCGAGACCATCTTTGAGGCTGGTACTGAATTTTTCCGTTCGGGCCAAATCGTTTCCCAACAGGGCGAGTGCCTGATCCTTCACATGCGTCCGGAATCGCTCGATCGAATCATCTTCGGGTGGCCAACTGCAATGAGAGAACCAGTTCCAGTTTTTGAGCCATTTTTCCTGTTCGATTTTGGGAGGTTTTGTTTTTAAACTGCAAATTCGCCAGGTAGCGGGATGTCCGGGTAGACGGGATTTCATTGTGACGATATCACCGTCAGGCAGACGGGATTGACCGATTCCCATCGTGATTTTCAAGCGGTTTGCTGGAGAGGGAAAAGGATATTCCTTCGCGATTTCGGCCAGGGTGATGGCAAACCGATCGCCAAATATCTGTTGTGCCGCGATGACCAACATGTATAGATCAGGAGTCAGCCGCCTCTCTACCAGCGCCAAATTGCGTACATAACGAAAGTAGGTGCTCAACAATTTCGGAGTGACAGGTCTTGCCCGCTTGCCGAGTTCCTGGCGATATCTCTCCCGGGCCGCCATCAGCAGCAGCCGGATACCATCAACGCTCAGGTTTTCGTCATCGTCCAGTTCGCAACGCGCCTGTTCGTAACGTCCGGTTACATAAGGGAGTTCCCCGGTAAGGAAATAATACGTGTCGTCATCGACACCGGCTGTTTCGACGGGAGAATCCGGACCGAGCGGTTCCTCTTTGAGAGAATCACTTTGAGAACCGGGATTGAGAGCGTAAGCCTGTTTGATTGATAACCATTCGTTGAACGAACAAAGAAACAGGATCGAGGAGTAGTTCTGTTCGATCTTTTTCAGTTCTGCCGCCATTACCTCTGTACGATAACGCAGTTGCGGCGTTTGCGTTAAAGGCATTAGCGGAATGATTCCCGCTGCGAATTGGCCGCAACGCAACTGTTTGACGGCGTATGGATCGGGCAGGGCGGTTGATAGCGGTTCAAAACAGGGAACTTCGGGATCGATATACACTCTGGGAAGATGTTCCTGCATCGCGATTCGAATGGCTGTGATGACTGCCTGGCAGGGATCGATTGGCACATAACTGGCTTGCAGATCGAGAGGTTCCTCGGAATCATCGTCGTCGTCATCATCCTGATCGGGGTGCCAATGATCGGGATGCCATCGCTGGGCAGAAGATCGCTTCTGTTCGCGCTGATAAACGACGCTGAGTTCGGGCAATCGGGAGATTGCGGCTTCCACCGACTCGCGGAAACATTCAGGCAGTGGAATTGCGAGCATGTCGAAAGAATTGTTCAACATGACCCGTCTGACTTCGACTGCGAAATCTCCGCTTCCGTGGACGACCGGAATCGCGGTTATTCGATTACTCAGCTTCAAATGTTCCATTTTTCCCCAATTTGGCAGTTGAAACGGTGCCTTTTTATGCAAGACCCCTCTGTTTTCAGTAGATTCCATTTAACTCTAATGATCGTGATAACCGATATCAATCCCGGATGGCGCTGCAATGCGCTGGACGTTTTGTGTTATTGACGGAAAAGGTATGCGAATAGTTCGCAGACTTTAGAGAAGAATTGGCCTGGTTACGGTTCTCAGAATGAATCAGCCGTGACAGGTGACCGTCTGGTGTTGGGGAAGCGCTGGATTTTGTCACGTTAGGTTTGGGGATTGGCTTATATCAGGGGGATTCTCTTTTTGGGCGTTCGCTGGTTGGCCAGACTCCGTTTTGTCAGATTTTTTTGATTGTTGGCGGTTTGAAATCGGTGCTGTTTCGATTGCACCTGTGTGTTTTACAACTGTCAGGAACTTTGCCTAACTCCAGGGAAGGAGCGGCCTCGGATGTTGAATCCATCGAGGTATAAAATTCGTAGCAAAGCCGGGAAGAAGCTTGCCTGTGCTCTTGCCTGTGGCTTGTCGATCTGTTTCGGTTCCGAGGTGATGGGGCAGGATGATCCCTCGCCCGTCGGACAACCGAAGATTGTCCAGGTACAAAACACCCGGATGAAAGGGCGTTTGGATGCTCGAATTGTGAGTATGCCGAAAGTTCAGCACAAGTTGGAGGTGATACAAAATCGCAGTCAACTGATCAAGACGAGCAAGCGGGTCAAACGGGTCGCGATTGCGGATCCGACCGTGATCGACATCGCCCCGTACGAGGATAACGAATTTGCGATTATCGGAAATCAGCTCGGCTCCACCACACTGACGTTGTGGTTTGAAGACGACGATAATCCCCTTATCTACGAAGTAACGACGATTCGTGATCCCAACATCGATGAGCAGTTGCGTCTGGATTACGGGAAACTGGAACGAAAGATCGCGATTCTGTTTCCCAACAGCAAGGTCTATCTGATTCCGCTTCACGAGAAACTGGTTGTCAAAGGGCAGGCGAGGGATGCTGCCGATGCCGCTCGCATTTTGCAGATCGTCAGAGACGAGGCGATTGACAATCTGGGCGGGCTTTATGGCCCTGGCGGAACCGGTGATGGACGGGGCGATAACGGCGGTTACGACCCTGATGGAATCGATAACGGTAACGATGATCTGCTCTCCAGCTTTATTGTCAATATGCTGCAGGTGCCCGGCGAATTTCAGGTGATGCTGCATGTGACGATTGCAGAGTTGAACCGGACACAAGCCAGAAATATGGGAGTGAATTTCAACGTCCTGTTCGATAACGGGCGTCATGTGCTATCGACAGCCATTTCCGGGGGAGTTCCCACACTTTCCGGAGTTTTTGAAAATGGTGACATCACCGCGCTGATTAACGCTTTGGCAAGCAATGGAACAGCGAAAATTCTGTCGCGACCATCACTGACTACGCTCAGTGGCCGTCCCGCCCAATTTCTGGCAGGGGGAGAGTTCGCGGTCCCGACAATTGTCGGAGTGGGAGGTGCTCAGGCAGCAACAACCACGTTCCGCGGTTTCGGTACATCGATGATTGTTGTGCCGACCGTTGTTAATGGTGATCTTATTCGGTTGCAGATTCGCCCGACATTCTCAAGCATCAATCAAAATAACGCTGTCAACGGTATTCCCGGTCTGAATACACGCACAATCCGCACTACCGTTGAACTTCGTGAAGGGCAGTCGATTGTTCTGGGTGGGCTTCTTTCCCGCCAAACAAGTACGCAGACGGCGCGAATTCCGCTATTGGGCGATATTCCTGTTGTTGGCCCGGTATTGTTCAGTTCCAAAAGTGCAACCGAAGACGAACTGGAACTGCTGATCCTGGTAACTCCCGAAATTGTTCGGGCGATGGATCCGGAAGAAGTTCCTCCGATGCCCGGTTACTATGTGACACATCCGAACGATGTCGAATTCTACCGCTATTCAATGACCGAAGGGGCACCCGATCTGGAAGTGTATCAATTGGCCCCCTACGGGAACGGCATCGGTTATCCGACTCCTGTAGGATTTAACGTCTACAACCCATCACCGGCAACGCCTCAGTACGCACCGATTCCACAAGCGAATCAGCCAGGTGGTTTTCCCACACCGGCACCCGGGGGAATGATTGATCAGTCGTCCCGCTATAACGGTTCGGGAAATGGACTGCCGGGCGGTGGAGCGATGCAATTTGATGGTCTGCAAATTCAGGAAATGCAAACGCCCTACCAGTCGGCACCGCAGATGAATGTACCACCTGTCTATCAGCAGATGCCCGCCCAGCCGGGGAACCGAATGGCACCACCTGCCAGATCCATGCAGCCACAGTTGGCTCCGATGCCGGAACCGGCTACTCAGACCTATCAGGGGACGAACTCGCCAACGGCGATGAGAACGCAGACAGCACCGAACTATTCACGTCAACTGTTTGGACAACGAAGTTCTTCCAGCAGGACAGGTCGAAACCAGAATGGCCAGAAGTTTGGAGGAAGGCTGCAAGGTCGCTTCCAGCAGGCCGGGTTCTCTCAGCGAAGATGAATGAAATAATTGATTCTTGTCTGACAATGTGAAAATTTTTTTGATGACCGAATACGATCGTCAATTTGAGCGGAAACAGAACAATAACCGGCTCAAAAGACGATAGATGAGGATAACGGCACCGAAACCGAATGGTAGTTACCCACTGTTCGCAAGATAAATAATCAGGGATTCTCGGGGGGAATCATGACCCGTTCAAATTGGACACCAATAACTGCAGCACTCATTTTCGGCATCAGCCTGGCGGCCGGATGTGCCCAGGCTCCTGTTTGTGACTCTTGCCAAACTGTGGGCGCAGTGGGCAATACGGGAGGCTGCGACTCTTGCCAGAGCGGTTGTGATTCCTGCCAGACCGGTTGCGATCCTGCTGGAGCGGCTTGCGATTCCTGTGGGCGGGCAGGGCTCTTCAATAGTTGGCGGGGATGGTGGTATGCCAAATTTCGCTCTCACGCCATTCCGGAGCAGTTGCCTTTGGGAGTGATTCAGCGGGCACATTATCAGGCGATGCAGACGAACGGTGAAGCGGCCGATTTTATCCTGTACCGTCACGATTTTGTCCTCTCCACCGCAGAATTGACACCGGACGGCAAAGATAAACTGTTGGAAATATCTGCCAGAATGCGATCAGCACCGTTTCCTGTCCTGATTGAACGTTCTGAAAATAATTCCAATCCGGAACTCGATTCTTTCCGGAGAAATCTGATTGCTCAAATTCTGACCGATCTGGGAAACCCGGATGCAGACCAGAGAACGATTGTTTCGCCGGCTTACGGCCCCGGTTACAACTCGATTGAGTCCCGCAATGTCTGGTACCGCCACATCTATAGCGGCATGGGCAACAACAATGGTGGTTTTGGTGGCGGCTTCGGCGGCGGTGGCTTTGGTGGTGGCGGCTTCGGCGGCGGTGGCTTCGGCGGCGGTGGTGGCGGCTTCTTCTGATGCTAACGCTTGAAGCGGGTCACTTGTGGAGCGAATCAGCTATCTGTATCGCTTCCACTGGAGCACTGCGAAAACCTGATACAAACGGCTTCATTCTGATCGATGAAGCCGTTTTTCATTTGATGATAACAGGTAAACGCTGTAGGATCGTTCTTGCATGGCGGGTAGCAATGTAGCAATTCAAGCGATCATCGGCACGGGTTGCTTATTGTAGCCATGAACTGCTCGTCGTAGTTTTCAGCCGGTCAATCAGAGACCGCGGTTTGCTTGAGTTTGAAGGTTTTTATCAGAGCCTTCTCGCGCTGCTTCAATGTATTGGAGAAAATGTGTCGATTGAAATTCGCACTTACGATGGTGACGCGGAGCAACTAAGTCGTTTTGTTGTCGGAACCTGGCTGAAATCGTATCAAGGAAAGATGAGTGTTCCCGACTGGTCGCCGAAGTATTTTGACTGGCAGTTGACAGGAGATCATATTCAAGACCGCGAATTGCTGGTGACGGCGTGGAAAGGGGATCGCCTGATCGGGACGATGCTCGCCATGCCTTTCCCGTTGTGGATCAATGGTCATCAGGTTCACGGGGCTCAGGGAAGTTGGCTTTCGGTGGATGCGGAATTTCGCAGGGACGGTGTTGCTTCGCTGCTCTCGAAAGAGTTGAATCGCAGGCAGCGGGAACGCAATTACTACGGCCGTCTCGGTTACGCTTTTCAGGGATCGAAAAAGTCGCAAGGCCCGAAATTCTGGAGGTCTGGACGTACCAATACGAATTTCATCAGGCCGATGTATTTATGGGCCAGGGTTCTCAACGGACAGGCGGTTCGTCGATGGACGGACAATCCGATCGAGAAGTTTGCATTGAGCCTGCTTCCCTCAAGCATCTATCATGTCCCCTCCCGGAAGCAGACAAGCATCATCCGGGAGTACGAAGCACGCGATTTACCAGCCTGTCTGGAATTGATCAACTCCCAGGCAAAAAAAACAGAGTTGGCCATTCTTTGGACGGAATCACGATTACAGCAACAGTTGCATTATCCCGAATTGGTGGAAACTCTGGTCGTTGAAAGAGAGGGAGAAGTCGTCGGTTTTCTCAATTTTCATCTTCTTGATCTGATCTTGCAGGGGCGAATTACATCAGCTGTGATCGATCTGTTCGCCTGCGAGAATCTTTCCGCAAAACAATCGTATCATTTACTTCTTGCCGCTCTTGAAAAAATGGAAGCCCTGGGAGTTGATCTGGTCTTGATGAGAGAGTTCGCTGCGCAACCAAAAATGTCGCTGTATAAAGCGAGGTTTCTACCCCAGTTTTCCGATTCATATCTGATGCTGAACCGCTCAAGTGAGGATACGGAAGACCTTCTGTTGAAAAGCAAAAAAATCCAGATTTTGTGGAGATAGTGGAATTAGACAAGATTTATTTCAGCGGCCGCTTTAGGGTTGAATCTTTTGTTCCGGTAGCGTCTACTGGGTGGCTGTCAATTAACCAGATTCAAGTATCAAACAGACTACTGCCTCGGTATGTCGGTTTTCATTGGCGAGACGGTTCCGGTTGCACGCCGCGATGGAGGCCGGTTCCCGGTGATAGCTGGTCATTTTGATTGGCAACTGTCTCGTTTTCCCGTAAATAAATGAGTTTTATGAGTTCTTCCGCAATTTCAGAACCTGATTCCAGGCGAGAGATTCCGCAACTGGCAGATCTGCCTGAGATTTCATTGCAGGATCAGGTTGAGCGTTGTGCTTTCTATTGCGGTACTCAACCCGATTCCTACCTTGTTACCGAGCCGGAATACGAACATTTCTGGAATGCTGACCGCAGCGGCCTGGTTGGATATATCAGGGATGGGAAATATCTTCACGTGATTGGCGGTTTGATCGCTCCTCCGCAGCATCGCGAAGAGTTGCTTGTCCAGTTTTGTGAATACGCAGATGAGAATCAACTGCTGATCGCGTTTTATTCCATTGAAGAAGAAGATTTGACACTGTTCCGGCAGTACGGTTTTCAGGTGACCAAGTTTGGCGAAAATACGTCGATCGATCTGAGAAATCATCACTGGACTGGCCGTCAATTTGCCTGGGTACGCCGTCAGACCAGTTATGTGGCCCGTCAGGGGATCGCTGCTCGCGAAATCATCCTGGCCGATATGACACCGCTGCAAAGGGCGGAAGTTTTTGAACGATTGCATGCGATCAATCGGGAGCATCTTGCCGATCGTGTTATGGCTCACGATATCGGGCTACTGGAAGGAAAGTTGCATAAGGATCATTTCTATCGCAGACGCCTGTTTGTCGCCTACGATCGTTCGAGGCCAGA
>JALTOP010000429.1 GCA_027000105.1 Planctomycetaceae bacterium
TTGAATGCCATCATTCCGGCGTGGGACCAAGTCCACTCCCAGTTGTAAATGCCGTAAGCGATGTCTCCTATATCTTTGTATGCATCGAGACCAGTGAACCCTCGAACCACACTGCCATCTATTCCCCACGAAATTGGAACGAATACAGATCGGCATCTTTTAATTCGATCAGCAAGCGGACAGGTCTACCGGCGAGTGAAGCGACGTTGCTGCCGTTTTTCCATTCAACAATGCGGTTGATGTCGTCGCCGAAGATGACGGGACAATCTGCCAGGGAATAGCCGGGGATCGTTTTTCCATCTTCACTTTGCAATTCGATGCGAATACCACCTGCTGCGGAAGTTTTGAAGTTGATTGTCAATTCCGATCCTTCAAAAATGAGCGGTTTCGTTTTCAGTTGTCCCACTTTCCCGCCTGCATGAGCGGAAACGAAGCCGTCAAGCCGCAGGGTGTAACGACGCAGGCGGTTGCTTTTGCCCGTCCAGTAATCTTCGGAAGCGTACAGGGAAAGTTCGTTCGGCTGCCCCGGTATGGGCGATTTCGTTTCCACAACATGCCACGCGATGTAGTTGTCGCCGTACTTCCAGTTATCGGGGTAACCATATCCTGCGGGAAGGAACGCTTCGTTCCAGCGTTTGAAGGTGTGCCCATCTCGACTTGCCATCAGCAGTCCTTCGGTGATGGCGGTGCCGTATCGTCGGGAGGCACTGGAACGCATCTTCCGATTTTCCAACTGAGGAAGTTTCTCCATCGATTTCGACCAGCCGCGATCAATATACCGTTCCGGGAAACCGATCAAAATATGCGGTGCCCGGTAATACGGTTTAATCTGATTTGTGTAAAGATGTTCGTCAGGAGAGTCGGTATATTGCAAATCGAATTGATCGGTCCAATGAATCAGATCATCAGAAACAGCGGTGCGAATGGCTCGATAACCGGCCGGTTTCCATTTTTTTTCGTTAGTGGTTCCCGCGGTGAAAATTCGCCAGTAAGCTCGATATTTTTTGATGTTCGGATCCCAGAACGCCAGGTTTTGCGAATCAAATGCCCCGAGACCGGAGAGGATTGGCTCTTTGCTCAACGGAGACCAGTGGATCGCATCGGGAGATTTGAAAACGATTAACCCGTTCTTGCCGGAGGAACGCAAAATCGCCTTGTATTTTGCATCGGCTGCCGCATTCGGGTTTTCATCTTTGAAAACAGCCGGGTGTCCGGCGTCAACACTGAGGTTGCCGAATTTGCCGCTGATCATCGCGATATTATTCTCTTTCGATCCCTTGAATTCATGAAGGCCCAGGTTCGGCTTTTTCCAGTGAATGCCATCTTTGCTCTCCGCGTAACAACAGTACAATGGATGGCTGCCGGTATTGACTTTTCCCTGCATCACATCCAATTGCCAGGCTTTATAATACAGGCGGTATAAATCGCCATCCTGAAAAACCGAATGGTATCCACTGCCACTCCCTTCCCACGGCTCATCATGTACGATGACCACGCTTTGCGGTTTCGGTTTGTGCAAACGAAGTTCCGTATTTGTCATGGAATCGATCAATGTTTCCTCGACAAACAGTTCCCGCCGGTTACCGATCTCTATCGGCTTTGGCTGGGCACTGGTTGAATAGGTGATGGATAGAACAAGCATCATCACGGCAAGATGTAGACGCATGGCGGAGCTTCCTGTTTGGCTGTATCTGTTCGGTTAGGGCGGGAAACGATTTTCCGATCGTGTCAATTTCAAACGATTCCGGTTGCACTGTCAAGAAACGAGAGAGGTTTCGGGGTGCATTCCCCGGATTACAAGTTATGCAATCTGTTTTCGGAAGGTGATGGCTCCGTTTTGTTGAGCAAGCCAGAGGGCCCAGAACCCGGACAGCGTGACGGCACCGCGAAATTTCGCCTTTTCTTTCGCCAGCAACCGCTCAGCAAACTGTCGAATTTCCGATTGAAGCCGATCATCCATGACCTATCCCTCCTGTCATGCCCAGATTGCAGAAATCCCAGCGATTTCCTGTGCCAACAATCGTGACAAATCCCACCCCGATCGCAAAGTGCGGAATACACTCCCCCAAAACCTCACTTTTCAGGTCTCATCTTGACTCAATCCGGGGAAGTATCATACAAACCGGAGCACACATCGCGAAAGCCTCTGCGCATCTGGCCCGTTTCGATAGTTGCGCGAGGTGCGAAGTTCCAGAAACTGCACTGCATTTGGTGAAAAAAGCAAGGAAATTGACCGTAAACGATACGGGAAAGTTCAAATAAAACAGCAAGGATGCCTGTAATGAATTCAAAACGATTACCCAGTCTGCTGAAATCGATCACCTGTCTTGCTTTATTCATCGCAGTTATGGTGCTGATGGCTCTTCCCGGTTGCAACAAATCACCAGACAACCTGCAAGCCAAGCAGGAAGAATCAGCCATAAACGAAGCGGGAGAGGCAACAGATGGATCACTGGACGAACTCGAAACAGGAGAAGATCCGATTGATTCGCAGCCGCCAGTTTTGACAGTCACGCCAGCTTCCGGTTCGAATTCCCTTGCCGGGCCGGAATTCAAAACAGCGAAAATGAGCAGGCAGAAGGAAAACTACAACCTTCCCGCATCAGGAACTCCGGAATGGGACATTCGCCAAATCGCCCTGCTGATCGCCAAGGAAACCCACCTCGGATCTGGTTCTGATTCTCAACAGCGAATCACCTCCTTGAACATTTCGACAAATGAGACCGCAAGGCAAATCATCGCTTTGGCTTCCCACGCCATTTCAGAGACGCACCAACGTCCCGAAAAAGAATTGATCTTCAATGCGGCTATCCAATCCCTCATGGATGCCCGATTGAAGCTCGCGTTGTCTGGCGAGAAAGATTCTCTGGATGCAATCTACGAAGATGCAGCAACGGTTGCCAAGGAACGCCCTGGATCGACCGCATCGATCATTACGGCCGGTACTGTCGTGAGACTTGCAGCAGAAATGGCTCGGCGAAGCGATGACAATTCTCCCTGGATCAGCGAGTATGTCCGCCAGGTCAAACTGTTTGCAACAAACTTTCCTCAAGAAGAAGCCCGTGCCATTGTTCAGCTCACCGCCGCGGGTGAATTCTGCGAACAGAGACAACTGATTCTCCCTGCAATTGAATGTTACACCATGATCCAACAACAATTCCCCCACTCTCCTTTCAGAAAAAAGGCAGATGCAGCCCTACGCCGCCTCGGATTGATCGGCAAACCAATCAGTCTGGAAGCCCCCACCATAGGCGGAAAAACCCTTCGCCTCTCGGAAAAAAGGGGAAAACCATGCGTCATCGCCTTCTGGTCAATCAGATCTGCCGCGTTCCAAAGAGACGTTGAGTTGCTGAATCGACTGGTTGACGAAGCGGGAATACAGCTCATTGGTGTTAACATGGACACTGACGAGCAAGCTGTCAAGCAATTCATTCAGTCACATCAACTTGCGGGTGATCATGTTTTCTACCCAGACATGTCGCTTCGAGGAGCTTCCCAGCCGATGGCTCGAGAGTTCGGCATTAACATCGTTCCAGCCTACTGGTACATCGATGCCCAAGGGAAAGTACGGGCGACAAATGCCACTCGTGAACAGCTCAGCTCACTGGTCAAATAGCACCGGGAATTCCCCTGAATATTCCTGATAACTCAAGTCGCTCGTTATTGCTTGAGGCTAAGTCTGAAAAAATATTCGATTTTTTTCAGAAAAAATCCTTGATCGCCAGCTTTACGCCCTCAAGCCATTCCAGTCTATAAAAACAGGGGTTTCACGCTTGTTTTGTCTACCAATTGGGCCAATCCAGTGACAGAATCTGTCACACTAAACAGAGTTACCCTGATAATTTATCTATAAATATGCCTGCTTGACCATTGACTTGGTTACACTGGTATATTAGTAATTGTACTAGATAACATTCGTCACCGCATTGGTAGATCATTTTATTGGGCCTTAAATTTCTATTTGCCAGGCAATTCTCGTGAGGAGTCTGATTAAACAGACGCCTCTTTGCGGGGCTAGCGTCCAGCTCCCGGAAAGTAAATGGTAAATCGAAGAGGAGTATTCCTATGATTAGTAAAGTTCACCCTCCATTAACTGAACGACAGCAGGCGATTTACGATTTCCTCAAGGATAAGATCATGAATCGCGGCTACGGGCCGACCGTACGGGAGATCGGTAATCATTTTGGGATTCGTTCTCCCAACGGCGTGATGTGCCACCTGAAAGCCCTGGAACGAAAGGGGTTGATCACTCGGGAGGCTCACATGTCCCGCGCGATCCAGTTGACGGATCACTCACAGATGAGACCGACATCAATGAAACTGGCCGGGCAGATTCAGGCCGGCTCGCCGGTTCTCGCGGTGGAAAATGAAGATAAGGTAGATTTCTCCAGCCTGTTTGATGATGAGTCCCGGTTCTGCCTGCGTGTAAAGGGGGACTCAATGATCGAGGATCATATCGCAGAAGGTGATTATGTCATCGTCAAAAAGCAGAACACCTGCAATGATGGTGATATCGTCGTTGCCCTCGTCGATGGCAGCGATGCGACCTTGAAGCGATTCTACAAGGAAGCGGATCGCGTTCGGTTGGAGCCAGCCAATTCAACAATGAGGCCAATCTACTCCAACAATGTTGAAGTGCTTGGCGTTGTCAGTGGAGTAATCAGGCAATATTGATTCCGGGGTTATACTCGTCTGGTTGGGTACCAGTCGGGTAGACGGAGTTGGCCTCTTTCTGCTGGTGGAACGGAGGGGACACCAGCTTCATAACTGGTTGCTGTTGCAGGAGATCGGGTAATTCTCCCCACTCTGAGAATCAGCATGGCAATTGGCGAAATTCAAGATGCGACAGAAGCGGGAACCCATTAATTGGGGGCCCGCTTTTTGCTTGCGCCGGGCGAGGCGACTGTTTCTTGCCATCCCTGTCTCGCTTGTCATCCCTCTCTCAGCTGTTTCTGCTTGTCTTGTTCTGCTTGGCCTGAGCGTTTCTGGAGGTGGGTCTGAAGCCGAAACTTTGGGGGTTCGATACTCCTGCTTCAAGCCTCTCTCCAACCGCGGTAAAATGTGCACCGAATCTCCAGACAGGAACTTTCAGGTGAGGTCGGATTTAAATCGGATTTGAAGATAAGACGGATTTGAGGATTCTCCATCGCGAGAAGAAGCGAAATCATGGCGAAGTTCCCTGAATGTTTTAGAAAACAGGAGCGAACTCGTTGACAACATGAGAAGCGGTCAGTAATATCCTCGCTTCCCCGTTTTTTGGGGGCGTGCAGCATGATAGCTGTTTAATCGGATATTTTGTTTGAGTTGAGAAAGGGTGCGCGGAGTGTCCGCAGGATCACAAGAAAAAATTCGCATTCGGATGGAAGCGTACGATCATTCCGTTTTGGATCAATCTGCAGGTGACATTGTCGACACAGCCAAGCGTACTGGTGCGATCGTCCATGGTCCGATCCCTCTGCCAACTCGAATTGAGCGATATACCGTGTTGCGTAGTCCGCATATTGATAGAAAGTCACGTGAGCAGTTTGAGATAAGGACTCATAAAAGGGTCATTGATATCCTTCAACCTACAGGTAAAACCATAGACGCTCTCAACAAGCTCTCTCTACCTGCCGGGGTTGATATCAAAATCAAGGCAACTGCGTGATGTTTTATGCTCGGGCGAGCCTGGATCGCTCGGGAGAAGTGGGTTGTTGAACTGGGGCTCCACAGGTTGTTTCCAGTGGGGTTCATGAATCATCTGCTTCTTGTTGATTACCGGCTTTACGGTTGTTGGATAAGAGGTGCCCGGGCGGTTTTTGTGTCTCGGCGTCCGTTCGGTGTGTTCCTGGTTTCAGAGTCTGTATTGTGTTGGAGTGAAGTGATGCCTGTTGGGCTGCTTGGTAGAAAAGTGGGGATGACCCAGGTTTACGGTGATGAGGGCGTCGTTGTCCCTGTTACTGTTCTCGAGTTGGGGCCGTGTCCTGTGCTCCAGTTGCGGACTCTGGAGTCTGATGGCTACGAAGCGGTGCAGATCGGCTTCGGGGATAAGCCCCGACGATTGGCGACTCGTGCCGAGCGTGGTCATGTTGCGGAGATCAGCAGTAAAAGGCGAAAAAGACGAGATGCAGCCGGCCAGGAGATGCGAGCGGTCGCGGGGTGTGAGCCTCAACGGTTTGTTCGGGAGTTCCGTACCGATGGCGAGAATCACGGTTTGGAAGTAGGCGCGGTTCTCAATGCGGAAAGTCAATTTGAAGTTGGCGGTCGAGTCGATGTCGTTGCCACCTCCAAGGGGCGCGGAACGGCAGGGGTCATGAAGCGGCACAACTTTGCCGGTCAGAGGGCTTCTCATGGTGTCAAGAAGGTTCATCGTCATCCCGGCTCGATTGGCCAAAGTGCGGATCCTTCGCGTGTGCTGAAGGGAACCCGGATGGCAGGTCGCTATGGCTCGGCTCAGGTGACCGTGCGAAATCTGCAAATCGTCCGCATTATCGGCGAGGAAAATCTGGTGATGGTTAAAGGTGCCGTTCCAGGGCCGCCGAATGGTTTTGTTCTGGTTCGTCCCACTAACAAAATGGGTTAATGTGAGTAGCTGAAACCGGTGGCAGCTGACGCCTCGGGTTCGGTTTGGTATTGTGCGATCTGCTTCAACTGGTCCAATGGGAAGTTTTGACAGATCTGTTTTGGCAGGTCTTCTGTCGAGTGGAATAAAGAGTGAGTGATATGATTTCATTGCCGGTTTACTCTCAAAAAGGGGAAGAAGTTGGGTCGTACGAATTCGACCCGGCTGAGATTGCCACCCGTGTTAACAAGCAGCTTCTCCACGATGCGGTTGTGATGTACGAAGCCAACAGGCGGGTAGGAACCTCGGCGACAAAGTCTCGTGGGATGGTACAGGGTTCGACCAAGAAGATGTATCGTCAGAAGGGAACCGGAAACGCTCGTGCGGGCAGCCGGCGGTCGCCGATCCGTAAAGGGGGTGGCCACACTTTCGCCAAAACGACCAAAGACTGGAGCTATCGACTGCCGAAAAAGGCTGTCCGCCTGGCGACAAGAATGGCTCTGTTGAGTAAATTTCAGGATGATCAGGTCAAGATCGTCGATTCACTGGAGATCGCGGCTCCCAAAACAAAAGAGGTGACAACAATGATGTCCCTTCTCGGTCTGGATGCAGCCAGGACGCTCCTGACGATCGAGTCGTATGATCTGAATATCTGGAAGTCGTCGCGGAATATCGCCGGGTTGAGGGTGACTCCTGCTTCCGGCTTGAACGCGTATGACTTGTTGCATCAAAAGATGCTGCTGATAACTCGCGGAGCGCTGGACGCTTTGCGTAAGCGGGATTAGGTTTTTTGTCTGGTTCTTTGGCAGTGCGGCGGTTGGCGGTTGGTACAGGTTTTAAGGGGTTGTGGGATGAGTCAGGAAAAAGGTTGTTCTGGTTTGAAGCTGGAACCGTATCAAGTGGTTATCAAGCCACTGGTTACGGAGAAGAGTGCACACTTGGCGGAGCGGGATAATGTGTATGCGTTCAAGGTTCACTCGCAGGCCAACAAGCATGAAATCCGCGCAGCGGTTGAATCGTTGTGGAATGTGAAGGTGACGAAGGTTCGCACACAGAATCGCAAGGGAAAACCCCGGCGGACCAAAACCGGTTACACGCACACACGAAACTGGAAGAAGGCGATTGTGGAATTGCACGAAGACGACAAGATTTCATTCTTCTAGGAGAGAGCGTTTCCGGGTGCAAGCCCGGATACAGGTGGGCAAGCGGGAAATCATCCAGCATTGCGATTACACCGGGTTGGATAGAGTCAGATAGAGGTGGAAGGGGTTTCGGGACTCCTTGTTGAAACAGAAAAGCAGAGTTAACGACTGGGGAAGTCGAAAATGGGTGTTCGATTTTACAAGCCGACAAGTCCAGGTCGCCGCGGGGCATCTGTAAGCGACTTTGCGGAAATTACAGACAAAAAGAAGAAGCCTGAGAAGTCGCTGCTGGTACGCTTGAAGAAGCATTCCGGGCGGAATAACCAGGGAAAAATTACGGTGCGTCATCGCGGCGGCGGACACCGCAAGATGTATCGCATTATCGATTTCAAACGCAAAAAAGAGGGTGTTCCTGCAAAGGTCATCTCAATTGAGTACGATCCTAACCGGTCTGCACGAATTGCATTGATCCAGTACGAAGATGGCGAAAAGGCGTATATTCTGGCACCGATCGGACTTGTCGCCGGGGATACTGTCGAAAACGGCCCTGATGTGGAACCGAAAGTGGGCAACTGCATGCCGCTCTCCGCTATCCCGCAGGGGACGGAAATCCACAATATCGAAATGCAGCCCGGGCGAGGGGGGCAACTGGTTCGAGGTGCTGGGACCGTTGCCATCATGAACGCAACTGAAGGAAGTTGGGCTCAGGTGACTTTGCCCTCGGGTGAAGTTCGCCGGCTGCCCAGTGCGTGCAAAGCGACCATTGGGCAGGTCGGGAATACAGATCACAACAAAATTGTTTTGGGAAAAGCCGGCCGAAAACGCTGGATGGGTCGACGCCCCAAGGTGCGTGGTACGGTTATGAACCCGGTTTCGCACCCCATGGGTGGTGGAGAGGGACGTAACTCGGGAGGACGCCACCCCTGTAGTCCTACAGGTGTTCTGGCCAAAGGGGGGCGCACCCGCAAAAGGCGTAAAGCCTCCAGTCGGGCCATTATTCGTCGGCGCAAATCCAGACGATACGGCCAATTGAAGTAATCGGGTTTTACGGCATTTATCATTATTAATACATTTGCATCGAGGTTGAAGAATGGGTCGTTCCCTTAAAAAAGGTCCTTATGTGGATCACAACCTGTTGGAGAAAATTGCGAAACTCGACGAAGCCGGGCGCAAGGATCCCATCAAGACGTGGGCACGTAGTTCAACTATTGCCCCAGAATTTATTGGTCACACTTTTTTGGTGCATAACGGCCGGGCACATATCAATGTGTATGTGACAGAGGAAATGGTCGGGCACAAACTTGGCGAGTTCGCTCCAACGCGAACTTTTCGAGGGCACGGAGCCAGGGGGAAGCGGTAACCGTTCCGTTTGGTTTTTGGTTTTGGCTACACGGTTTGAGACATTCAGTTTGGAAATCGGCAAGGTCCGGTTTGTTTCGGGTTTTATTATGGCAAGTATTCAGGCATCACACCGATATGCTCGTATTTCTCCGACGAAGGTTCGGCATTTCGCCAATCTGATTCGGGGGATGACTGCAAATGACGGACTGGAACAGCTTCGCTTCATCCACAATCGTGGCGCGAAGTTGCTGGAACAGGTTTTGAAGAGCGCTGTCGCCAATGCGGAAGATCTTGGTGCCCGGAATCCGGGTTCACTGATCATCAAAGATGCTCAAGTTGATATGGGCCCGAAATTCAGACGGGTTCGTCCTCGTGGGCGTGGTCGGGCAGATATGCTTGAAAAGAAGTTGGCACACATTAAGGTTGCACTTGACGCCCCCGAGATTCCCTAGATCGGAAAGATCAGCGGGAACTCGCCGGGTTTCAGGCAATCGATAGTTGGTTCAGTTTTTTACATTCCTCACCCTGGTTGATTTTTATTTCAGTTATTTCAGTTATCACTGGCGGATATTAGGCGAGAGCGTCATGGGACAAAAAGTACGACCAACAGGATTTCGAGTAGGTATCGTCGAGGATTGGCGCAGCCGGTGGTACGCCCCGAAGCGGGAATTTGGTACACTACTGGTTGAAGATGTCAAAATCAGAAACTTCATTCGAAAAAAATACGGTTTTGCGGGAATTGCGAAAGTCGAGATTGAACGAACCCGCGATCATGTTAACGTCAATCTGTTTTCGGCTCGTCCGGGGCTGATTATTGGACGAAAAGGGCAGGAAATTGACCGGCTCAAGGCGGAGTTGGAAGAGCTGACCGGTCGGCGGATGGAGCTAAAAATTGTCGAATTGAACAATCCATTCAAGAACGCAATTTTGGTGGCGGAAGATATTGCCCAGCAGTTGCAGAAAAGGGGCAGTTTTCGGCGGGCGCTCAAACGGTCGCTCGAACAGGTGATGGATGCAGGGGCGAAAGGGGTTAAAATCCAGCTTTCCGGGCGCCTCGGTGGCGCAGAAATGTCACGCAAGGAAAAGGGTATTCGAGGATCAATTCCCCTTTCGACATTGCAGCGACACATTGACTACGGTCATACGACTGCAAAAACGGGACAAGGTATAATTGGTGTAAAAGTTTGGATCGATCACGGTAACTATTCAGACGAGGAGTCTAAAGATGGCGCTGATGCCCAGAAGGGTCAAGCATCGAAAAAGTCAAAGAGGTCGCATAAAAGGTAACGCGGCCCGTGGCAATACACTGGCTTTTGGTGACTGGGGTTTGCAGGCGCTGGAACCAGGATCGGTGACAGGTAAAACGATTGAAGCGTGTCGTATTGCAGCCATGCAGTACATTCGCGGCGAAGGTAAGTTGTATATCCGGGTTTTTCCCCACAAACCGGTGACGGCCCGACCGTTGGAAACCCGTATGGGAAAAGGGAAAGGGGAACCGGATCGTTGGGTAGCCGTGATCAAACCGGGCACTGTTCTGTTTGAGATATCAGGTGCTTCCCATGAAGCAGCCCGACTCTGTTTCGCCCGTGTGGCCCATAAACTGCCGATGCGGGTACGGTTGTTGACACGCCGTCCCGGAAGTTCGTAGTTTGCAGGCCGGCTGAGCTTGTATTTTTATGTCAACATGGATTTAATCATTTTCTGTTTTTTCGAGTAGGTTGGAGTTATGTCAAAAGCATCCGAGCTTCGGGAGATGAGTGCTGATCAGCTCACATTTTCCCTGAAGGAAGCGCAGAAAGATTTGTTCGAGTTACGGTTTCAGTCCGCAACAGAAAAACTGGATGCACCTTCCCGACTGAAACAGTACCGTCGAGAAATTGCACGGATCAAAACAATACTCAGGGAAAAGGAACTTGCCGAGTCTTCAGGAGAATCAGAGGCTTGAAAGGGATTCTGCCTGCGAGGGCGAATCGGGTTAAGCTGATATCAAGCTGTAATCATTAGTGACGGACATTTGCAGATATGAAAAAAAAGTTGGTAGGTATTGTCGCCAGCGACAAAATGGATAAAACGCGTCGTGTCGAGGTGAAACGCCTGTTTCCACATCCGAAGTATGGAAAGATTGTCAGCCGGCGAACCGTCTGTCATGTCCACGATGAAAATAATGAATCGAAACTGGGAGACAAGGTCGAAATTATTGAATCTCGCCCTCTCTCCCGTACGAAGCGTTGGCGGTTGGTACGAATTGTTGAAACGAATGTCATCCCTGTTTCCCAACATGGAGATGAACAGTCGGTTCAAGCCGGGTTAACGGAAACACAGGAGACGCCCCCTGAACGGCAACCGGAAGAATCGGAGGAAACCCCTGAGCAGGCCGATTC
>JALTOP010000430.1 GCA_027000105.1 Planctomycetaceae bacterium
TCCTTCCCACGGGTGGTTTTCGCAGGTGCGGCTGGTCAGTCTGCTTACCTTATTGAGCCGGGTATTGGGGTTGCTACGCGATGTCGGTATGGCGGCCCTGTTTGGAAATGGCCCGCTTCTCGATTCCTTTACACTTGCTTTTCGCTTGCCCAATATGAGTCGGCGCCTGTTCGGGGAAGGGGCGTTGACGGCGGCATTTCTTCCCGAGTATGTCAAGGAATTGAAGAAGGATCCTCAGCAGGCGAACCGTCTGGCTTCCGCTGTCCTGTGCGTCTTGCTTTTTGTTTTGAGCCTGATTGTTCTGCTGGGGGAATTGGGGGTTTACGGGATCTACGCCGCGAATCTGCTGGGTGAGTCCGGGCAGGCGATTCTTTTCATGACAGCGTGGCTGTTGCCTTATGTCATACTGATATGCCTCTCTGCACAGCTTTCCGCGATTCTGCATTCAACGGGCCACTTCTTCATACCGGCTACAGTTCCCGTGTTATTGAATACCGTTTGGATTATCGCAATTTGGGGATTGGCCCCCGGTATCAACGATCCCCGACGTCAAATAGGAATTGTCATCGCTGCGATTCTGTTTGGTGGGGTGGGACAACTGATCCTGCCCTGGTGGAGCTTACATCGTCAGGGGTTTCGCATACAGAAATCGTGTATGGAACTGTTGCCTCGGGCCCTGCGGGTTTTCCGGTTGATGATTCCGGTTGTCATCGGCTTGTCGATTACCCAATTGAATTCACTGTGTGATGGGACGCTTGCCTGGTGGTATTCACAACCGGAACAGGGGGAGTGGATCGCAAGTGGGACAGCTTCTGCTTTGTATTACGGTCAGCGGTTGTATCAGTTTCCGTTGGGGGTTTTTGGGATTGCCTTGGGAACCGTCCTTTTTGCAAGATTGGCGCACCATGCCGAAGGGGGAGAGCAGGGGCTGATCCGTCAGGATGTGACCGATGGTTTGCGATTGATGTTGACGATTGGTTGTCCGGCTTCAATTGGTTTGGTTCTGTTGGCAACGCCTTTGGCAGATTGCCTGCTTCGACACGGAGAATTCGATTTGAATGACGCCCGGCAAACAGCGGCGACCATCGCAGCCTACGGAACAGGGATTTGGGCGTTTTTGGGAATTTCGATCGTTCAGCGGGTTTTCTATGCGATGGGAGACACGCAAACTCCGGTGCGTATCGGTTTGCTTATTGTCGGACTCAATGTTGCCCTCAACTTTCTGTTCATGAACTTGATGGGAGGTGTGGGTCTGGCATACGCGACGGCCCTTTGTGCGATGTTTCAGTTTTTCGCCTTGCTGATCCATTTGCATTTTCGCATCAAGCTTCAATTTACTGCAGAAATGGCAAGTTTTTTTGGAAAAATTATCCTGGCTTCATCTTTGATGGGAATCGCCTGTTGGAGCATAACAGGCTGGTTTGGAGAGCAACCAACCGGCTGGTTCCGATTTTTGCGATTGGCATTGCCCGTACTGTGTTCAGTGTTTGTCTATGCATTGATCCTGAAGTTTTTGCATGTTCGTGAACTGGATTACATTGTCGGCAGGGATCACTCAGCAAACCAGACGCATTAAAAGTACGACTCGCTCGCAACCTCTCTGATGCCGTTATAGCTGGTAAAAACGATAAAATCCTCACAAGTTGCGCGATAGCGCTTTCCGATATCAGTAGACAGGGGGCGTCATTGTCGATGGCGCGCAAATAGGGCAGCCGGGACGCTCAGACAAGGCAGTCGAATAGCGAAGATGTTGTTCGGGGCGATTTGGCTCAGGAGTTTTTCTGCTTTGGAGACTTGGGCGTAACCTGTTCTGCTGCAGTCTGTTACTGCAGGACAACCTGATACGGCTGCTTCCTGATGGTTGCCAGGATCCAAAAGTCAACAAACTGTTTGATGATTGCACAACAGATCGGTCGGTCGTCGGGAAAACATCGCAATTCGATCTAAAACCAGTTGTAGAAGCGTTTGAATTTTGCTTCACAAATGCGGGAAAAGGGAATGACCATGTGTAGAGTTGTTTTGGTATTGTGTGCAGTCCTGGCATTGAGCCCTTCGCTGACTATCGCCGGCGACCACTCCATTTTGAGTGAGAAGGTATGGCATCGGGATATGCAAAAGGCACATCAAACGGCGATCAATGAAGGAAAACCGATGCTGATTGTCTTTGGAGCTTCCTGGTGCAAATTCTGCACGAAGTTGGAAAAAGAGACGCTGACCGATCCTCGAATGGCTCAGTATATTTCCCGGAATTTTGTGCCGGTGCACCTGGATCTGGACAAAGAGAAAAAGATCGGGAAAATCCTGGGAGTGAAGTCACTTCCCTGTACCGTTGTGCTAAGTCCCGAAGCTGATCTGTTGGGGAAAATTGTCGGCTACAAGTCGGTAGAATCGATGCAGGAACAGTTGCAGCGAGCCTTGAGGACACAAAGCGTCCTGAGGCAAGCCTCACAGAAAAAGAGAACTTTCAAGTAGCGCTGCAAGCAGTAATCAATGCGTCATGTTTGGCATTGCGCAAGTGAAAAATGCTGAATGGCGTGCACATTGATGCGTAAGTTTGACGCTGATCATATTCTGAACGGTCAGCACTTGTCCCAAAAGCCTGACTTTCCCGTTTGATTGGGAGAGTTGGGCTTTTTTATTAACCGCTGGCGAATTTGGCCCACTGCATGCCCCGATCATGAAGAATTCCTGAATTCCAGCATCTAAACAGGTACGCGGCAACTGCTATCACGCGGTGACTGCCATGAATCTCCGCTGCCCAGAGATAACGATTGTTCGCTGGGGGTTGGAATGTTGCTGTGCCCAATAAAATGACTATGGCCATTGAAAATGTGGCGGCCATTAAAATTGCGGGAGCCGGGAGTGTGACAGAGATCAGGAAAATTGGAGTGGCCAGAAAAAAACGTACTGGTTGCCTATTGGTTATGATCTCGGAGAAGCTGGTTATTCATGAGTGCGCGATTTCTTTTTGAAGCCCGATACGGAAGATGATCTT
>JALTOP010000431.1 GCA_027000105.1 Planctomycetaceae bacterium
TTAGGTGGCGGATGTCAGCTTGACGTGATCGTCGTATTCCTCCTTCATTTTCTGATAACGAACCATCGCCTGTAACCGCAAGTCAACCTGACTGGCAATCGCGGGAATGGAGGTCGATTTTTTCAACTTGTTGTAATCGTGAACAAGATCGTCGATGTTCCACTCCGACAGATCTTTTTCAATCATGTCACGGAAGTTGCGATCAAGAGCGTGTAAAATATTTCTGTCATGCTCGATTTCCTCGGCGGAAGGGCCGTTCGCGACGACTCCCGTATTTTTCCCGAGGGGAATTTTTGTCCGATCTGACTGTTTCCTGCCCTTTCCGCTTGCAATCGGAAATTTCAGATCGGGTGTGCTCGATTTCGGTTCCACTTCAATTTCAACACCGTTCGATGGAACGGCGAACGGATCGAGATCGTGAGCTTTACGCATATTTGGATCAAGTGGAATCAGATCATCCCCCTTTACCCAACGGAATTCGCCACGCGGAGGCTCAATGCGATACATTTTCAGTACGCGGCCTCGATCATCTACTTTATCTTCACCAAGAATATGAACACGATCCCCTTTCATCAGACGACGCTGTTCGACCTCATGATGTTTGTTCAACGTGCTGGCCACGCGGACAACAACGTGATTTTGTGTCACGATCCCCAGATGGGCCGCTTCCTTTCTGACGTAATCAGCTCTGATCAGGCTGTAGCTCCCATTTGGCGGAGAAATCATGTACCAGCCGCCCGGATCGTGTCGATGCACAGTGACTTTGGCATCTCTTTTCAACTTTCCCGTGGCGTAAAATCGGCTTCCAGGTCCACTATGCACCACCGCTTCCGAAGAAACGACAGTTGCTTCATACGGAAATTTCGTACGGGATGCTCGCAGCACCGCGGGAGAAAGCGTCACAAAAAACAGGCTGACTGCACAGACAGTGCTGGCGGGAAGAACAGGTTTATTCAAGGACATAGCCGAAATCCTGACGGGAAACGGTGAACAGACGCCAAAAAGTATGAAACCCAGAAAGCTTTGACGCGAAAAAGGAGGGGAGATCATTCCGCAACTTTGGGCCGAGGAATGTTTCATTTGATTTGATAAAGGCGCGGGAATCCGGCCTTCTTCGACAAAATTAACGAAATTCCCATTTTTTGATCAAGAGAAGATTCATCTGAGCCGACAAGCTGGATTTTTTACAATTTTTCGCATGGAAACATCCCTCCCCGTCAACGCAGTGGCCGCCGCGTCGGAATCAATTTTCCCAAAAGCAGCCGAAAACCCAGGCAATCAGGAGAATTCCTGCTATTGAAGATTGCATCAAGTCTTGATTGACTGTAGATATAGTCTGTGCCGGGTTGCTTTCCTCACCGCCTCCCCGTGAATATACTTTATCGGGCACCGCCCTCCCCAAAACTGTAGACAGCAGTTGATGAGTGATGTCTCAGGCAGTTTGTGATTGCAATGCTTTGGATCAACTCCAATATCAGTATGCAAGCCTGATGAGAGTGAGACAGATACTGGCACTCCCGATTTTTTACAATAAATACTAAACATATGTGAGTGTTGATGAGTGAAGGAATTCAATGTGAATAACTCCGATATCCGATGCATTAGTGTGGCAGGTTGCGTTCTTCTGGTTCTGGTTCGGTTATCGATAGGCTGGCAACTACTGTACGAAGGTCTCTGGAAGTTCAGCACGCAGCAAACAGCCAAGCCGTGGACTGCGGAACCGTATCTGAAGAACGCCCAGGGACCATTTCGGGATTACTTTCGGAGTTTGACAGGCGACCCCGATGATCTGAGGGATCTCGATTACGACACGATTGAAGCCCGCTGGACTGGCTGGGCAGAACGGTTCAAAAAGCATTACGGACTGGATGAAACGCAGAGCAAAATGCTCGATTTAATGCTCAAGGGGCCGCAGGAGTTCGCTCGTAAACTTGAGCAGTTACCGCCGGGCGTGAAATTTAGTCGCGGTTTGGCCAAGGCGATCAAGTACGATCCGAAACGCAAGATGCTTGTTGTCGATGGGAAAAGGCACCTGACACCTCGGGAAAAGCGGGATCTTCTCAAACTGGTCAACTTCGACGAAACAAAAGATTCGCTGGAAGATGTCAAGGATCCGGTTGTCAAAGCGTACATCGACACGGTGCAAAAAATCTATCTGATGCAATCCCGGCTTTCTTTCCTTGAAAAAGCCAAGGCGACACTTCAGGGTGATCCCAAACTGGCTGGTAAAATCAACGAGAAGGAAAAAGGAACCATCGATGAAAAGACACTCGGCCAGATCGAATTCTACAAGGATCGCCTGAAACGTTTCGAGGAAAATCTGAAAAAAGCCAGAACGGAATATGATCAGGAACATCTCGACTACGACTGGAAAGAAATCCAGAAGCTCCGATCGGAATTGGTAGGGCCGATTCGAAAACTTGAATCAGATCTGAAATGGCAGGCGGAAAAACTTTTGACGACATCTCAACTGGCAAAAGGCCCTCTTCCCCCCGAAATGACGGCCATCCGCGATATCGACCTGAAAACGATGTGGACATTGACGATTGTTGGGGCGCTACTGCTGGCGGGGCTGTTCACAAGAGTAGCCGCTTTGGCGGGAGCGTTCCTGATCACTCAGTTCTATCTGGCGTATCCGCCGTTTCCCGGCTATCCGCAGCCGCCCGGCCCGGAACATAGTTTGATTGTCAACAAGAACTTTATTGAAATAATGATTCTGCTGGCGATGGTCTTCCTGCCCACCGGTCGCTGGTTTGGACTGGACGCCCTGTTTTCGGATTGGTTTTCAGGAAAGAAAAAGCCTGACGACAGAGCCTGATCATTCACAGGTGGAATCTGCCCGACAGTTTCAGCCTCTGTGATTCAGCTTCTGTGAATCTGTATGAATCCAGCTTCAATTCAGCAGTCTCAATTCGTAAGAGCAGAGCAAATAAAAGCAGCTAAAAAATAACAAAGTCACAAGAAACGAAACAACCGGGCAAGGCTGTTTGGCCT
>JALTOP010000432.1 GCA_027000105.1 Planctomycetaceae bacterium
AACGCGTCTGCATGTCGCAGAGCATCTCGATACGACCGTCCTTCCCGGAATACGCCTCAATCGTTGGAGTTGGAAACTGCTCTGGGAAATCCCGCTGCTGGCGGTGACTTCACTGTGGCGAAGAAAGTATCGTGATCCGCGTCACGTTGCCAAAATCTTTCAACAGGTCGATGCAGACCTTTACTGCGGCTTTGGCATCAATGCCCACGCGGTTCAGACGGTTTATAACGCTAAACTGCTGGGGCGTCCCAGCCTGTTGTTTATCGGCCACGACATGGACCTTGATGAACGAATTTATCCGGGAAGCGACTATGTCAGTCCGTATCGGGACTACGCTGAACCGAGCTATTGGGTTCTGAAAAACGCGGAGCGAATTATTGCCCAGACGACACATCAACAACAACTCCTGCGCGAGCGGTTTGATCGTGACTCTGCTCTGCTTTCCAACCCGTTCGATCTTGATGGGTGGCAAAAAGGGATGGAAAATTCTTCGTTTGATAATCCGTGGGGAACAGAAAAATATTCCTTGTGGATCGGCCGCGCAGAAGAAGTTCACAAAAAACCTTCTCGGCTGGTCGAACTGGCGTCACGTTCTACCTCAACAAAATTCGTCATGATTATGAACCCTTCCCATCATGATGTTGAAAAACAGATCAGACAGCAGGCACCGGAAAATGTAAAAATCATCGATGCCCTGCCGTACTCTCAAATGCCCGGAGCGTTTCGCCATGCGAAAGTTTTTGTGAATACCTCCTCTCAGGAGGGCTTTCCGAATGTGTTTCTTCAAGCGATCGCTTCAAAAGTACCGATCATCTCATACGAAGTGGGCGAAGAATTTCTGAAAGAATCACAGGCAGGAGTCTGCGTCCGCGGGGATGCCGCCCGGGCAAGTCAATTACTGGATGACCAAAGACTGGCCGAACAGACGGACTCTGTTGCCGCTTTGAAGTACCTGCGTACTCATCATCTCTGTTCGGCAGTGTGCAACCACCTGGCGAGGCTGATGGAAGAACTGACTTGATTCCCGGCTGTGATTCAACGCTGCGAAAATGGGGGGACGATTTGGAATTTGAGAATTGATCTGGTAGACTCGACGCGAAACCGACTCTTTTCCGCATTGAAACAGCTTCAAGGAGATGTTCGCCTTTGCTTGTCATCGATGCGGTGACCCACGGCGGGAAAACAGTCTGCTTTCCAGTCGCCCTGCTTTACAAGACCTCAAACGAGTATCTCTGATGGAACCGAATGAACTCCAGGCAAAACGCGTTCCTTTAGGTGCTCTGACATTATTTTTTCTTCTCGCCTCGCTGTGCGTCTGGTGGGCCGATCCCGGCAGGCAACTCATTTACGGTGCATTGCTGCGTGTCGGAACGATGCTCGGAGCGTTCTGGCTGGCAATTCCGGTTCTGGTTCAACACCCGAGACTTCTCAGGCGATTACCCTGGTATCTGATCGGCGGAATCATCTTTATCGCCGCATTCATCAGATATTTATGGATGATGATCCCTTTATTGATTCTCATTGGAATTTTAAGCATGTTCGCAGGGAAACGCCCTCCGGATCGACGAACAGGCCGTCGATAACGGAGAATGTCGATAGAGAAAAATGCAGATAACGAAGAACAACCGAGAATAATCCGTATTGCATTCGCCCAGGATGGCCCAACCTGCCTGCACCAAAAGTGCATCTTTACTCCCCTGTAATCCCGAGTGATCACTGATGACCGAAAAAAGTGTTCAAGAATTTTCTTCCGAAGCCCCTGAAGTTCGCCGAACAGCGAAGGAATCGAAACAGAAAGGAACGACAGCCCGCCTGTTTGACGACATGCTCCACCTGATTGAATCGGGCGAATGGGCAGTCAACGAGGCAATCCCCAGTGAACGAACCTTGATGAAGGAGTTCGGAGTCAGTCGCATCGCGGTGCGGGAATCACTTTCGATGCTTAAAGCACTCGGCGTCCTGAACATCTCCCACGGCAAAAGCACCACGGTCTGTAAAATGAGTTCGGAAACATTGGCCAAGCTGTTTCCGTTGATGCTTTCCATGGAGGGTAAGCAATCTCTCCGAGACGTGTTTGAGGTGAGATTGGGGCTCGAACTTCAAACAGCACGACTGGCGGCCCGCAAAAGAACAACGGAAGACATCAACCGCTTGACCGCGCTCGTAAAACGATTCGATTCCTATGAAAAGGACACTCCGGAATCAATTGAAGCGGATCATCAATTTCACGTTCAGATTGCCAAAGCAACAGGGAACCCGCTGTTCTGGGTTCTGCTGAATATCCTGGGGTCTTATGTCAAATTCGCACAGCGGGAAAGCGGCAAATCCGATCCCGAGCAACATCGACGAGCTTCGCAGGCTCATCACGCCATCCTGCAGGCCATTTCTGAATGCGATCCTGATAAATCACAGCAGGAAATGGAAAGACATCTGCGCGATGCCCATTTGACAACTCCTCCCCAATAGAACTGTGCAACTCGGCAGCAATCGCTTTTTCCGGTCAAAGTACCTCTTTCGCCCCTCCGATAACCGTGCGGCTATCGTTTCCATTACTCCTGACTCTGCACTAACGCAAACACCAGCCATCGGAGTTCAAAAGAAACGGTCGTTGTTATTTCATGTGGCAACAGTTCTCTGCTTGACCTATAATAGTGCGGTCATCAAAACGGTTCTTTCCCCAGATAGCAGAATAAGATAATCAGGATGATTAAGCTTCTCCTCCGATGCTCGGCCCTCCTTTTTTCCGTCAGCTGCCTGCCGACTCAGACACTTTCACAACTGCAGCCGATTCCGCTGGAAGTCCCTGAAGGCTTTCAGGTATCGCTGTTTTCCGGTCAGGAAATGTGCCCCGATATACAATGCCTGGCTACGGATACCAGTGGAAATCTGGTCGCCTCAGGGCCGGGATATATTCGCGTACTTTTTGATGACAACCAGGATGGACGGGCCGATCGCTTTCGAGAATATTATGCTGGCCCCAAAACCGGCGCGC
>JALTOP010000433.1 GCA_027000105.1 Planctomycetaceae bacterium
CTTAACAGCATTCGCCTGGTAAGACAGCAAGAAAGAACTTTCTCAAAATGAAAATTATCGATCCTCATATTCATGTTTCCGCTCGCACAACTGACGACTACGAAGCAATGGCCGCAGCCGGGATTGTCGCAGTAATTGAACCTGCCTTCTGGCTGGGACAACCACGTACTTCGGTCGGTACGTTTCAGGATTATTTTTCCAGCCTGGTCGGCTTCGAGCGATTTCGCGCGGCTCAATTCGGGATTCGTCATTACTGCACGATCGGTTTGAACTCCAAAGAAGCGAACAATGTTCCGCTGGCTGAACAGGTGATGGAACTGCTACCGCTGTATTTGGCCAAAGAGGGTGTTGTCGCGGTGGGTGAAATCGGTTTCGATGACATGACCGATGCGGAAGAACGCTTTCTGAGGGAACAGCTTGAATTGGCAAAACAGGTGGAACTTCCCGTGATGATCCACACGCCGCACCGAAATAAAAAACAGGGAACGCAGCGGAGTATGGATATCATTGAAGAACACGGAATTCCCCCTCATCTGGTGGTGATTGATCACAACAACGAAGAAACCGTGCAGGAAGTGCTCGACCGCGGTTATTGGGCGGGTTTCACGATTTATCCCAAAACGAAAATGGGAAACGAGCGAATGGTCGAAGTCGTTCGGCATTACGGTTCGGAACGGATTATTGTCGATTCCTCGGCTGATTGGGGTGTTTCCGATCCGCTGGCTGTACCGAAAACGGCTCGATTGATGAAAGAACGCGGAATTCCCGAAAAAGATATCGAATTGACCTGTTACGGAAATGCCCTTTCCGCCTATGGTCAAAGCGGTCAGTTCAATGAACAGGATTGGCTCAACCCCGTTCCCATTGATCAACGAACACTGTTTGAAGGAAACAGCGTTCTCAGAGGCCAGGAACCGAAAGTCGAAACAGCTTCACAACAGGAATTGATTCAATAGATTCAATAACTGGCATCAATTTTTCTTCGGGGTGCGTCGCAACGCAGATTGAAGCCGAAGGAGTGAGACCGAAGGGACGTGGCGACGGTTGGGACAAGACTTGAAACCGAGCTCTGGCAGTATTTCCGTCTTTGGGGTTATATTCGCAGGAGTTTTAACTTTGGTAGAACGAATAAACCTGGCAGAACGAACCGGAATGGATGGATGCCTGTTTCCGTTTACGAGAGATTTATGAAAAGTTCATGGAAGAAAAAGGGAGCTGTTCTCCTGTCTGTTGCTGTCGCGATCCTGCTGAGTGTGACGTGGGTTTCCGGTCAATTTCGCCGTTCTGCGACACCCCACCTTTCCTATCGTGTTGTTGCGGAATATCCTCACGACAAAAATGCGTTCACGCAAGGCCTGATTGTTCATCAGGGAATCATGTTTGAGGGGACTGGCCAACAGGGGAAATCGCAACTTCGTCAGGTCGATCTGAAAACCGGGCGAGCCTTGAAAGCGGTCGCGCTTCCGGCCCGTTTTTTCGGAGAAGGAATCGCGATTGCCGAGGAGGAACTGTTTCAGCTTACCTGGAAAAGTCGCGTCTGTTTTGTTTACGATCCGAAAACGTTGGAGCTGAAACGGACTGTGCGCTATCCCGGCGAAGGTTGGGGGCTGACATTCGACGGCCAATCACTCATCATGAGCGATGGTTCGTCAACACTTCGTTTTTACGATCCGAAAACATTCAAGCTGCGAAAGCGGATTGCGGTGAAAGATCGCGGCAGACCGATCAAAAATCTGAACGAACTCGAATACATCAACGGTGAGGTCTGGGCCAATATCTGGTATGAAGATAAAATGATTCGAATCGACCCTCAAAGTGGCCGTGTGATTGCCTGGATCGATTTGAAAGGACTCAAACCTGCTTCGCTACGATTCAAGAGAGAAGCTGTGTACAACGGCATCGCCTTTGATGCGGATGCAAAAAAATTGTACGTCACCGGGAAAAACTGGCCGAAATTGTTTGAAATTGAGATCATTTCCCGCTGATTCCCCGCTGTTTGAGGGCAAATCGGGCTTCGCAGAAATCGCAAAATCGGTTATGACATGCCCGTTCTATGGCGATAATTTGCAGCTTGGACAGGAATGTTTTATCTGATTTTCCGACAAGGATGGATTTTGTGAACCCGGCTATTGATGGAATTTTGTTACTTGCGGAATCTGCCGATGGGCCGCTTGCGCTGGATTGGCGGGAACTGCTCGAAGCAGGTGGGTATATCGGGTACATCATCATCGGATTGAGCGTGTTGATGCTGACGCTCATCATGCAGCAGTTGTTGACGCTGCGGCTTTCTGTGCTCATGCCCCATTCGCTTGCTGAGCAGGCTCATCAACTTATTTCAAACGGTCGTTTTGCGGAAGCGAATGAACTGTGCAAACAGCACCCCTGTTTTCTGGGAGACATGCTGCAGGCAGGTTTATCTGAAATAGAAATGGGGTACCTCCAAATTCAAAAAGCGCTGGAAGATTCCAGTGCGGAACATTCCGCCCGGATGATGCGCAAAGTGGAATACCTGAACGTGATTGGCACACTTTCTCCCATGCTCGGACTGTTGGGAACCGTTTCGGGAATGATGAAGGCGTTCATGCAATTCCAGTCGTCGGCTTCTCCTTCAGTTTCTGAATTCGCCCCCGGAATCTCTTTTGCACTTGTCACCACGCTGATGGGGCTAGCCGTTGCAATACCTTCTTTAGCCGCCTTCGCGATGTTACGTAATCGGGTTGACGAGTTGGTTTCGGAAACCTCGTTGATGGCGGAGCAGGTTTTCAATGGTTATAAAATCTGGAAATCCCGCAGAAAAACGACTGCTCGAACGGTCACGACGGAAAAACAGAATCCGAAAGGGGCGACATGAAAACAGCGAAAGTTCCCCGCTCCCGCTCATTGCGTTTTATGATCACACCGATGATCGACATTGTTTTTCTGTTGATCATTTTCTTTCTTGTTACAACGCATTTCGTCCAGAGTGAAAC
>JALTOP010000434.1:0-9356 GCA_027000105.1 Planctomycetaceae bacterium
CCGTGAAGGGCGGGAAAGCAAGATGTTCGGGCAAAAAACAATCTAAGACTACGAACAGCGACCGCGTTTTGAACTTTACGACATCGAAGCTGACCCCTACGAAGGGAAGAATCTGGCCAACCTTCCGCAACATCAGGCAAAACTGAAAGAACTGCAACAGAAACTGCAGGCGTGGCAGAAGAAAACCAAAGACCCCTGGGAATTGAAGTGGAGATATGAGTGAACCGGAGCAAATCAGAAGAGGAATCACAACGTCCCTATTACCTTGGCGTTGATATTGGCGGGACCAAGCTCGCTGTTTCATTGTTTGAGATCGACAGTTCGACAATTGCCAAACGGGAGCAAATGGCGACCGGAAAACAAAGCGATCCTGCCGAGTGTCTGAATCGGGTAATCGATACGGCCAGAACCTGGATTGAAAGACGCAACGCTCCACCACGCGCAGTGGGTGTTTCCGTCGGTGGCATGTTCGATCGCCATACCGGCTGCATGAAACAGGCCCCCCACTTACCGAAATGGGACGGCTTTCCCATTGTCGAAACCATTCGTACCCATTTGAACGTCCCGGTTTTTGCAGAAAATGACGCAAACGCCTGCGCTCTGGCGGAATGGAAATACGGGGCAGGAGTTGGAACGCGGAATTTGATTTTCCTCACCTTCGGCACCGGACTGGGGGGAGGTTTGATTCTTGATGGTAGACTGTATCGGGGAACAAGCGGACTGGCCGGCGAAATCGGAGCCATACGCGTTGCTGAGAATGGGCCCGCGATTCGCAACAAGCCAGGTTGCCTGGAAGGCTTCGCATCGGGAGCGGGAATTGCCAGTTACGCGGAATCGGTACGGGCGGAAACCCCGGATACCATCCTGCCGCTCCATCCGACTGCAAAGGACGTTGTGGAAGCTGCCCGGAAAAACGATCCCTTCGCTGTTTCGATCATGAATCAATGCAGCGCGCAACTGGGGAAAGGTTTGGCCATTCTGATCGATCTGCTCAATCCTGAAGTCATCATTCTGGGTTCGATTTTTGCCCGTAGTGAATCGCTCATTCGCCCCGCCATGGAGCAAGCCATTACTGAAGAGGCGATGCCTGAAGCAGTCTCTGCCTGTCGTATTGTGCCCGCAAAATTGGGGGAGAGCATTGGTGATTTCGCAGCCGCGACAGTAGCGGAAATTCACTGATTCATCCCCTGGTTAACCGGAAGCACATCACGACTATGCCGGGTTAATACTGAAAACGACCAGCAGGCGTGCAGGCAGATCAGCGTTCCCTACTGTTGAGTTCGTTGCGCGCGGTAGTTATTGTTTGAATATCGCTGGCAGGAAATTTTTGATTATTCAGGAGTAAAAGGATTTGCCATGGCAAGGCATTGGCAGTTTAGCAGTCACGATTCCGGTCGGGTCGAATCGCTTGCAAGACAGATGCGCTGTTCGAGACTCGTTGCACAGGTGTTGCTTTCCCGAAATTACACAGATGCAGAGCAGGCAAAGGCATTCCTCGTTTCAAAGTTGAGCGACTTACGCGAACCGGAAACGCTGCCAGGTGTCTCACAGGCGGCAGAGAAGATTGTACAGGCGATACAGGAGAATCGCCGCATCACCATTTATGGCGATTACGACGTCGATGGCATGACATCGACCGCCATTCTCCAGCAATGTCTGCAACTGGCCGGAGCGCAGGTCGACTACTACATTCCATGCAGATTGGAAGAAGGCTACGGTTTGAACTGCAATGCACTGCGAGAGTTGCATCAAGCGGATCCCGATCGTCTGGTTGTCACCGTTGATTGCGGAATATCCAGTACAGCTGAAGCCGCCTTGGCGCGACAGATCGGCCTGGATCTGATCATCACCGATCATCACACGATGCCAGAACAGCTGCCGGATGCCCTGGCGATCGTCCATCCTGAACTCCCTGATGCAGAACAGACCGAACCGGGGACCTTTACTCCTTTGTGCGGTGCCGGTGTTGCCTTCAAGCTTGCCTGGTCCATCTGCAAACTGCTGGGTGACGGCAAACGGGCATCCGAAAGAATGCGAACATTTCTGAAAACAGCCGTTTGCCTCTCGATGATTGGCACGATCGCCGATGTGGTGCCCCTGGTCAATGAAAATCGATTGATCGTCAAGTACGGTCTGGCAACACTGAAGGAACAGGCCGGGCCAGGTTTGGCGGCACTGATGAAAATTGCCGGATTCGATGAAAAAACATCGCTTACCTCGGAAGATATCGGATTTGCCCTTTCACCGCGACTCAACGCAGCAGGGAGATTGGGGCAGGCAAGACTGGCCGTGGAACTGCTGACAACAACCGATCAGTCCCGTGCGTCACAATTGGCAGTTTACCTGGACGGTTTGAACCGCCAACGTCAATCCGTAGAACGAAAAATTCTAAAACAGGCCAAAGCGGTCATTCAGGAAAACGAACACTGGCTTGAACAGAACACTCTTGTGGTTTCGCATCACGAATGGCACGCCGGTGTTATTGGAATTGTTGCCAGCCGTATTGCCGAGCATTTCGAAAAGCCGACAATCCTCGTCACCTTTGACACAAGCAACAAGATCGGACAGGGTTCAGGACGTACCTACGGCCGGTTCAATTTGCATCAGGCAGTATCAAAATGCGAGGAGTTTCTGGAATCATTCGGCGGTCACGCAGCGGCTATCGGGTTGAAAGTAAAACAGGATAATATCGATGCCTTTCGAGATGCACTTGCTGAAGCGGCTCAGGAAAGACCGACCGAACTCGAACAGCAACCGCGGATCATTGATGCAGAAGTTTCGCTCGCCGAGTTGTCCGTCAAAGCTGTCCGTGAATTGGATTACCTGGGGCCTTTCGGCAACGCCAACGAACGCCCTGTTTTTGTAGCGACATCGATCACGCTGGCTGAACCACCTCGAACGATGGGTGAAGGGGGACGACATCTTTCGCTGAAAGTGAATCAATTCGGGCAGACAATGCGAGCCGTTGCGTTTGGTCGAGGAGATTGGGCCGAAGAAATCGGTAAACAGACCGGCCCAATCGCGATCTGTTTCAAACCGACCATCAATGAGTTTCGCGGATACACCAGCGTCGAAATGCACTTGATCGATTGGAAAGCTGAACACGAACTTTCTCAAACAAACATTGCCTGAGATTCATCGCAATACAGGCAAACCCGTTCCTGCTCCTGAACGGCGGATTGATCAAAGCGGTGGAAGCAACGATACTGCAAATTCACCGAAGCAACGGAAACAACGGAATCGTCGGAATCGTCGGAATAATATGGCAAAATGTGATCAGGGTTACTTGTGTGAGGTTTGCGGAGAACCGGTAAAGAATATTATCGAGAGCAGCCTCTACCTGCGCTATGTTTTGGGCGAAGTCGAAATTCACCAACTCTTTTCTGCCCCGGAAAGGCATTTGAAATGCGATCCCGATCTGGCCCGCTTCATCGTGCACGAGAAATTCGAATCCCCCGATATCACTCAGCAAGAGGACGAGATCGACATCGATAAAAAAGAACAAATGGAGAAACAGAAACGGGTAACAGCCGGATGGATTCGCTTACGGGAAGTTGTTCAACTGGGAATCCCCATCACCGAATACCCTCTGCCAGAAAGTTCGTCTGACTGAAAAACGGTATTATTGTATTACGGTATCATCCCGATTATCCCGCTCGACGATAGATCAGGTTCGATTCCGCGTCCTGTCTGGCTTGCCCCTGCGAATGGGCTCGTTCTTCCAGCCAGGCAAAGACTCTTTCCATGTGCATATTGCGGGAGCCTTTAATCAACAAACCGCATTTTTGCTCCATCCATAATTCCAGAATTTCTTTCAGTAGATCCAGATCATCAAAAACACCAATTCGAGAACCATTCATACCAGCCCGTATCGCACCGTGAGCGACATCGTGGGCGAACTCTCCGTAAATGACCAGGAAATCGAGATTTGATTTTGCGGCTTGCATCCCCAGTTTTCGATGATAATAGGTCGAGAGTTTTCCCAAGCCAAGCATATCGCCCAGAACAGCAATGCGGTCGCTTACGCCGTCCAATTCTGCGATCGCGTCCAGGCCGGCAGCCACTGACAGCGGACTTGCGTTGTAGCAGTCATCAAGCACTCTCCAATTTCCCAGTTGTCGTAATTGACAACGACCGGACAGGGGCTTGAATTGATTGAAGGCTTGCTGAATCTGACGGCCCGGTATCCCGAGTTCCCGTGCAATCCCCAGTGCAATCAGCGCGGAGTTCAAAAAATGTCTGCCGGGGACAGTCAAGTGATAGACTTCCCCCGCAACGGAAAATTGCAACACTCCCTGCCGGAAAGAGACATCTTCGGCTAAGATATCACTCCCGTCGGCTTGTCCGATCGTTATCGTACGGGCAGGCAAACGTCGTTTGATTTCAGGGATACAGGCCATTTCGACAGGAAGAAACATCAGCCCGTTTGCACCCACGGCATCAATCAATTCCGCTTTCGATTGAATAACCGTTTCCACCGAGCCAAATCCATCCAGATGGGCAGGGCCAATATTTGTCAATACACCGATTTCCGGTTCTGTCCATCCAGCAAGATTGGATATTTCGCCCGGCGAGGAAGCACCGAATTCGATCACGCCGAATTCGTCTTCTTCGCTCAAACACAACAGGGATAATGGCACGCCGATCTGATTATTGTAATTGCCCGGACTTTGAATACCCCGGTACTGCCCGCTCAAGACAGTGTGGATCATGTGCCTGGTTGTTGTTTTCCCGACACTACCGGTAACACCTATTTTCAGGGAATCGGACTGCGATGCATTCCACTGCGCCAGTTGTTGCAATGCCTGGAGTGGATCATCTACGGCCACACTCGCCGCTTGATCTCCGACCGTTTGACAGGATTTATTGTTTACGGATACAACCGTCCCAATCGCACCGCGGGCAACAGCCTCATCCAGAAAATCATGCCCATCGAATTGCGTTCCCTTCAATGCGACAAACAGATCTCCCCGACGAAGCGAGCGTGTATCGGTTGAGATTGAACTGATCGTTGCGGAGTCACATCGAGCCTGAGTGTTCAGTTCCGCATCGGTTAATCGAGCCAATTGAGTGAAAGTCAGTGGAAACATCAGGCAGGTACTTTGACGCATGGAGTATCTGGAAGAGAAAAGCGATTGGCAAGAGCCTTCTTCACTTCGATCCGATCATCAAAGGGATGAATCACCCCATTGATTTCCTGTCCCTTTTCGTGTCCTTTCCCAAGAATGAGTACACAGTCCCCTGGTTGGGCGTGGTCAACGGCCCACTGAATGGCCATTGTTCGATCTTCCTCAATCAACTCAGGGGTTCGATTATTCTCAAAACCTCGGCAGATATCATCAATTATCTGGTGAGTCGGTTCTTCGCGGGAATTGTCAGCCGTCAGGATAATGACATCCGCAGATTGGGCGGCTTTCGCCATCAGAGGACGTTTTTCTGAATCTCTGTTTCCGCCTGCTCCGAACAGGCAGATTAAACGGCCGGCCGTGACAGATTTCATCGTTCGGACCACGTTTTCGATGGCATCTGGAGTGTGCGCATAATCGACAAAACAATCGAAACTTTGCCCTGCGGAAATTCGCTGCATTCGTCCTGGCGGTAAACTTCCCTGTTCAATACCAGCCTGGATTTCATCAACACTCATGCCGAGTTTCAATGCGGTAGCGGCCGCCAGAGCCGCATTCAACATGTTGTGTTGGCAGGGCAGAGGGAGCGTGAATTCCATCCGGTCTGAATCGGAACAGAGCGCAAATCGCCCCCGGGAAACCGTCTGCTCCAGTGGAGAAATCTGAAACTGGTTCCGTTCAGAAAAACCGACCGTGACCGGTTCAAGCCGACCGCAACGCATTTTTAGCATTTCCTGGATATGCAGGTCATCACCGTTGATGATGAAGTCCGCATCGGCTCGACAATAATCCTGGATGGAACTCTTGGCGAGCATGTAAGATTTCAAATCGCCATGATAGTCGAGGTGATCATGCGATATGTTCGAGATGATTGCCGAACGTAGAGACAGACCCGCGATTCTCCTTTGATCCAACGCGTGACTGGAAACTTCCATCACTGCGTGAGTGGCACGATGACGCACCATCTGCCCAAGCCAGTCGGCGATCTTGTGGGGATCGGGCGTGGTCATTGTCGCTTCGACAGGACAGTTGCCCGCATCATCATATTCGATCGTACCAAGCAGACCTGTTCTCTTTGAAGCTGCCCTCAAAATGGAACGCAACATCCACGAAATCGTTGTCTTCCCGTTCGTCCCGGTAACGCCCAATAAATCGAGCGAATTCGCAGGCTGTCCCGCCAGATATTGGCAAATCCAGCCATAACAACGCCGGATGTCTGAGACGACGCACTGAGGAACATTAATATCCACCAGAGGAACTGACGTTAAAACTCCGCAAGCCCCCCGGCTTACCGCCTCGTGAATATAGTGCCGGCCATCATGTTTGCTGCCCGGCACAGCGACAAAAAGAGTTCCCGGCTCACACTGGCGGGAATCACAGGAAATGCGCTGGAATAGCAAATCGCCACATCCGACAAAGCTGGCCGAGGGGAGCAGTCTTCGAATGCTGTGCGAATTCATCGCAGAAAGAGACTTCGGTAAACTCATTTCTCAATGGTCATCCATGACTTGGGCAAAGAAGCATTTCCGTCCCATTCTCTCATGTTTGGCAGAATCATACAAGATCAGGGCGATTTCGGCTCAATTCTGCAACTTTTGCATCAGAGGACCTGTTTTCACTCCTTTTCAGGCCTGACATACCGATTTACAAGATCAATGACCGGCGATCGAGATCAACGACACAACGATGCACAACAATCATTTGCGAAACAGAACGACATCATCCCCTGCGATAATCAATTCCGCTTTCCAGTAATCCGCGAGCCATTGGAACGTTTGTATCGAGAAGAAACAGACATGTGTCGGATCGTTTTTGTAATGCCAGGTGGCAAATTCGGTCAGAGAAGTGACCCGTTTGGTCATCAGTCCCAGCCATCCAGCCGGTTTCAAGCAGAACCAGAGATGGTTTAATTCTTCCATGGGGTGATGCAGATGTTCGAGCACCTCCGTTGCTGTGATGAAATCGTACCGCTGACTCAGCGGGGCTTTATCTGAGGCGTAAAATGGATCGTAAATGTCCATCTTATGCCCGGCTTCTTCAAACATGACCGATAAGGTTGGCCCCGGCCCGGAACCGAAATCGAGACCATTATCCCCGGGTGACAATCGCGATTTCATTGGCTCAAACAGTCGACTCAGGAATTGCCGATACCGCGCATCAGCGGGCGAATTCTCATGTTGATCATAAACCGCTTTTTCCTCCCGCGACGATAGAAACTGCTCAGGCAAGACAAAAACGAGTCCGCAAACGGCACACCGAAAATAATCCCGACGATCGGCATAAAAAAACTCCCCCTGCAATTCCCCGCACAACGGGCAGGTACAACCAACAGAGGGAGAGTTTCTTGAGACCGAATCGTGATTCATGATGAGATATTTTTCATCACGTTATCAATTGTGCCACGCAGTACATTGGCAGAATTCTGAAGGCCCATTTTTTCTTTTGGCCACAGATCGATTTCCACATGATCCAGCACCCCCGCCCGCCCAACAACCGTGGGGACGGAAATACTGACGTTTCGCAATCCGTACGCTCCGTTTTGCAGCGAAGAAACCGGAAGGATTCGTCGTTGATCCAGTGCGATACTGTGAACGACTTCCGCGATCGAAACACCGACCGCGAAACCGGCCCCTCCTTTTTTGCTGATCACTTCGGCTCCACTGCCGCGGGTTTTCTTTTCGACTTCCGTGATAACCGACGCATTCACGCCCGGCCATTTATCGAGTGGCAGCCCCGCAATTTGTGCAGCCGACCAGACAGGCACCATGCTGTCGCCGTGCTCGCCCAGAATGAGTGTCTGCACCTGTGTCGCAGGAACATTCAAACGACGAGCCATCATGCCACGCAGCCGGGCGGTATCCAAAACCGTTCCCAAACCAATCACCTGAGCGGGAGGCAAGCCCAATTCCTGAATCGCCAGAAATGTCAATACGTCGACCGGATTGGAAACAACAAAAACAATCGCCTCTTTTTTCGTGCCGACCTTTTTCAAATCTGCCAGAATACTTCGAAACAGGGAGACGTTTCGGTTGATCAAATCGAGGCGGCTTTCGTCCGGTTTTCTTCGTAGGCCAGCCGTGATGATGATCACATCCGCATCGGCGGATGCTTCCGGCCCGCCTGCTGTTATCACCTGATCAGCAATGAAGGCGGAACCATGAATTAAATCCAACGCCTGTCCTTCCACCAAATCCTGATTCACATCCACAAGTGCGATCTCACGAACAATCCGTCCTGCCTGCAACGCAAAGGCAGCGCAGGAACCAACCAGTCCGCCGCCACCAATAATACTGACTTTCATAATTCACTCACTTTGATTTGTAGGATCCGCTGGGCGGATCGGCATTGATATTGGAGGTTTCCATATTGGAGGTTTATCGTCTACCGAGGAGCCACATAACGGCCCTACCGGTTTGTCCATCCTGTCAATTATTTTCCGAGAGAGGCCATCACCTGATCGGTAATCGCTTTCACCAGCTGTTCCATCTCAGGAGTCCCGTTGTTCATGCTGCAACCTGACCCATTGTTTTCGTAAGAAGGAGGTTGTAGATAACCGGGGTAGTCCGGTGCTTTCGCGAAAGCTTTCTGCTGGGGCATTCCCTCTTTATATCCATCACGGAAGGCACTGTTGCCGCACAAGTCGCAGTTCTCATTATGCAGACGCGGGTCATCGAAACCGAGTTTCTTTTTCAGGTCGATCAACTCTCGACTTTTCTGTTCATCCAGGTAGGTCACTCCTCCCAACTGTTTGGAGAGAATCAGAATCCTGCAATACGCATCCAGAATTTCCGTCTTCCAATACGCATCAGTCAGGTCTTTCCCGAAGGTGACTGTGCCATGATTGGTCAGAATGACCGTGTTGGTTGCTTTCAAAAACGGAACAACCGTATTGGCAAACTCCTGTCCGCCCGGTGTTTCATAAGGGGCCATCGGCACTTCGCCCATGAAGACTTCGACTTCCGGAAGAACGCACTGTGGAATCGGCTCTCGCGCCACTGCAAACGCTGTCGCATGAGGCGGATGGCAATGCACAACCGCTTTCACATCGGGACGTTCTTTCATAATTGCCAGATGCAGCAGGACTTCACTGGTTCGCTTTCTTTTCCCTGCAATCTGGTCTCCATTCATGTCAACTGCACAAATATCTTCCGGCTTCATGAAGCCTTTGCAGATCATCGTAGGCGTGCAAAGCACTTCGTTTTCGCCGACACGAACGGAAATGTTCCCGTC
>JALTOP010000434.1:9366-37899 GCA_027000105.1 Planctomycetaceae bacterium
TTTCAGTTTGCGGTCGTTAATTCCTGAATTCCAATGGTTACTCATTATGATTCTCCAGCTAAATGGTTCATTCCAGTTTGTTTGAATGTCTGTTTCAGTTCACCTTCTACTTTTCAACATCAATACGATCCAGAATCGCCGCGTTGTAGGCGTCGATCGGTTTCTGTTCGGGATGAAACGGCGCACTCGCTTCCGGCCCCTCTGTGATCGCGACCATCATGCCGTTTCCGCCGCCAATTTCATCGTAGATGACGATCGGCTCGGCTCGACCGTTCGGATCACCCTGAATCCCTTCCAACGTCAACGGTACCGCCACGCGCCAACTCGCTCCCTTGAGTGAAGGATGCGATTGAGACAGCGTCACCTTGCCGATAATCTCGCCCACTCTCATTTTATTGTCCTGTCCCGGTGAAACCGGAATCCAATTGGAAATAAACTAAAACCACAAAGACACAGAGTCCCCAGCACGGCCGGTCTGTTCTGACCGCCATAACCAACATGAGGTGTTCAAAAAAAATGCGTATGCTCCAATATTTCTTACCGTCAGTCGTACAGTGAAACTGACCGGAAACTGTCCCGTGGATCTTTCTCCAAAATTGAATTGTCGTTAACGCGAATGAACAAGCTGCCAATTTGATCTCTGTGCCAGGAATTTCTTTTTTCTGTTTTTCTTTGCGTCGCCGCGTCTTTACATGGAACTCTTTTTAATTCTCAGTGCTCTCAGTGTCTCCGTGGTTCAATTACTTTTTATTCTGCGATCTCGTCTGTTTGAAAACATGTATGCCGCAGGCATATCTTTATTGGTTCACGATACTCTTCAAAATGTTTCGATAATCGGTAAAACTCAATCCCTTGCCAGGCAGGCAAACAACATTTGCGTCAAGCTCTGCCAGCTCCGCGAAATCATGCGAACAACGAACCGCAAGGCCCCTCACCTGATCGTTTCGATTAACCAGACAAGCCGCTGTTGCGATTTTTTCCGTCACGATGAAAACGCCTCGTCTTCCTGATTCAATTTCCGTCATCGCCCGTTTTGCCGCCTGTTCGACAGATGAGGCTGCCTCCTTTTCCCAAACAATCCGTGCCTGACGGGAAACAGAATCGATCGCCGAGTTTAATAAATCTGATCCCTGTACCGAGATGATCAACCAGTCGCCAGCGTCCTTTTTCGATTCGATTTTTGCAGCAGTCCCGTTCGCTGCCGTCCCTGTGGTCACCTTCAAACCGTGCTCTTTAATGTAGTCGCGAGCAGCCGGTGTAATAATCGCTTTCGGATCCAGTTGAATGGCCGATGCCTGTTTTCTGTTTTCCGCAAGCAACTTTGCCGTAACAACCCGCTCTGCAATTTGAACACTGTTTTGCGAACCGGCAGTCTGTTCTGTAACTTCTGCTTCTGTTCCTTTTTCTCCACCGGCAAAAATTGATAAACCGTCTCCGCTCTGTTGAAGATCTTTCAACACACCTTTGACAATTCGGTCGATATCAATTTCTGCCAGATCCATTTGTTTACTTCAACATAACATAGCACGGTCTGTTGTGCGGATCTTACGATTTAATCTTCGATCCCCAAAACGGCGTACCTGACTGGTGCCGCCGGTGTTTTCATCATTTCCCGAATCGATGCCCCATCCGTGGTCAACATCACCAGGTCTCCCATGCCTGCCCCGAGTTCATCGATGGCAAGCTGCGGAAAACCGTCCGGATTTACCCCATCGGCCATCAACGGTTGCACCAGCAGAAGTCGCCACCCGGATAGAGTTTCGTTCTTGACTGTCGCCGTCGCTTTTCCACAAACTTTGGCAAGTTGCATGGGATTCCCTTTACACAATCCGTCAGTCACACAATCCGCAAATCGTCAACCATGCAGCAACGCCTTTGGCGGGTGAATGTCATCGGGTTGGTGACTCCCTCACCGGTTGGGGTAGCGATGCTGAATGAGAGATAACCTTCACCCCCCAGGCTCAACCCGGCTGGTGAAGCTCCGTTTTTAATGAACAACGTTGTATCCAGCCGTTTGCCCATGATCGACATCGTGCGCACATTTCGCGAATGGATAATACTTGTATGCTTGAAGCCGTGTTCGTACTTTTCGCACAAATCGATCCCGTGCATCGCATTGCGACAGCGAACGATCGGCAAGAAAGGCATCATCTGTTCTTCGGGAACGAAGGGATTGTTTTCATCCGTTTCGCCAAAGAGCATCGGAACGGATTCCGGAATGGATAGTCCGATTTGCTGAGCCAGAACCGAAGGATGCTGACCGATCAAATCGCGATTCAAATGCCAATGGTCTTCCGCATTTTTGGGTGGCGTAAAAGCAGCGCGTGTCATCTGATCGACCTGCGAAGAATTCAATCGATGTGCCCCGGCTTTGCTCATCGCATCCATGAACCGGTCAAAGATGGAATCGACGACAAAGACTTCTTTTTCGCCGATGCAGAGCAGGTTGTTGTCAAAACCGCCCCCCGCAATAATCGAGCGGGCCGCGTTATCCAAATCTGCCGTTTCATCAACCAACACAGGCGGATTTCCCGGCCCGGCGACAATCGCCTTTTTCTTGCTCGCCAACGCCGCCCCGGCTACACCAGGCCCGCCAGTCACACAAAGGAGTTTCACACCACGATGTTTGAAAATTGTCTCAGCCGATTCCAGCGTCGGATTGCCAACAATCGTGATCACGTTTTCCAATCCGGTTGCAGCATAGATCGCCCGGTTAAACCGGCGGGTTCCTTCACACGCGATTTTCGCTCCACTCGGGTGAGGATTCACGACCATCGTGTTCCCGGCCGCGACCATGTTGATGACATTTCCCGCCAGCGTGGGCAGTGAGTGTGTCACGGGAGTGATCACGCCGATCACACCAAACGGTGCGTATTCGGTGACAGTCAAACCGTGGTCACCACTGACGGCGTCGGTTCGCAACCATTCGGTGCCGGGCACCTTCTGGATGATTTGCAGTTTTTCAATTTTGTGTGCCAGTCGCCCGATGCCGGTCTCTTCGTATTCGAGCCGACCAAGCTCCTCGGCCTGATCAGTACAAATCCGTTTGACGATCTCGACAATTTTCGCCCGATCTTCAAGCGTCGCTTCACGCAGTTTTTTATACGATTCATTCGCCGCCGCGATGGCCTGTTCGACACAACTGAACACACCCCAGTCACCACTTTGACGTTCCCCCCGGGGAACACCGTTTCCGTGATTGGCCGTACGCAACTGGGAAATCACTTCCTGCACGACACTTCGAATGGCTGCTTCTGTTGTTTGCATCGAATCTACCTCACCTGTTATCGATCTTTTCGATTGTTCCGTTACAACACCGTAACGCACCGTAACGAAAAATCTGTTTATCAATTTGAATCAGCATCCTGCTACTCGAAATCAGCCAGTTCCTTCTTCTGTTTGATCCAGGCATCAATCCGCCCGGGAGTCGGGAAAAATAAAATCATGGTCACAATCAGCCAGACGACAATCCCCAGAGACCACGGGTTCCGCTCCATTGACAACGCGACCAAATTCGCAAAAGCTGGCCCTTCCAGAAGAGCGAGCCTGATGATCAACTGCGTTTGATACACGGCCGCGTATCTCTGTTCCTGATTGTCGGATTCCCCGGAAATACTGTTTATTGCCGATTGGGAAACAATGTTGGGAACAACCATCGAAGCCAGAAAACAGACTCCCGCCACCCCCGCCATAATCAACGAAATCATCTGCCCTGAAGGTGGTTTCGCAAAGATGTTGAAAGGAACTATTGCAAAACCGGCAAGGACGACTCCCATAATCATTGCACTGGTAATGATCGGACAGACCAGCTTTACCTGCCCGGCTGAAATCGATTGAATTCGCTCTCGGCTCATGTTCCCTCCGTAGATTTGTCATAAAGAACCGTATCGTGTGCCTGTACCGAATCGACTATACCGACCGCGGCTGCATCGATCGGCAACGTCTTTGTCTGATCGGTAAACCGGGCGGATGAACCTTGTACGCAGAGCACAATTTCTCCTTCGCCTGCCCCGACCGCATCAACAACAATGAACGTTCTGCCGGTTGGCTTCAGGGAATCTTTCTTTTTTTCGTCGATACGTAACGGCTCAACAATGAACAGCGTCTGGCCGACCATCGATTCGACTTTGTGTGTCGAAACAATACTGCCCGTAATGCGTCCAATGAACATGATACGTCTCTCCGAAAAATTTCCGTCCGGCCCGCAGGGCGAACCATCAACTCATGTAAAGGCGATCCATTCCTGTTTGGGCCTGCACAGCAGCCCCTGCCTCGACATTCAATTCAACTCGTTCAAAACGGCTGCAGTCTGTCTTGCAACAACAATTTCCTCATTCGTTGGCACAATCCAGATATCAATTTTACTTCCCGCATCGGCAATCGATTGCTCACTCGCCGTTGCTGAGTTGTTCTTCTCCGCATCCAGCTTCAAGCCAGCCCAATCAAAACCCGCACAAACCTGCTCGCGAATGAACCGACTGTTTTCGCCAATCCCGCCGGTGAAAACGACCGCATCAATTCCACCCAGTACAGCGATGTAACCAGCCAGATACTGCCTGATCGCGGAAACATAAACCTTCAGCGCCAACGCCGCCCGTTCATTTCCCGCACTTGCCGCTTCTTCCAGGTCGCGAATATCTCCGCTCAATCCGCTGATTCCCTTCAAACCACTCTGGTTCCCCAGTTCAACCAGCAATTCCTCCAACGATTTTCCGGTCGCCTTCATCAAAATCGGTAATGCGAAAGGATCGAAGTCTCCGACGCGATTACTTTGAGGTAGCCCCGTTTGTGGAGACATCCCCAACGAACACGCCTTCGAAACTCCTGCATCCTGCGCACAGAGCGAACTGGAACCGCCCAGGTGACACGAGACAATTTTCAAATCGTCCCGTTTGAGCAATTCCCCGATTCTCTGTCCGATATAACGATGACTGGCTCCATGAAAACCCCAGCGTTGAATTTCGTAGTCGTCCCGCCAATGGTAGGGAACGGCGTACAACCGGTTTTCATCGGGAATGGTCTCATGAAATCCCGTTTCCAATGCCGCGACCAACTTCATTTCCGGAAAAGCAGTTTGCAATTCCCGCATCGCGCGAGCATACGGCGGGTTGTGCGCCGGCGCGACATCTGCCAGAGATTCCATCTTCTCGAGCAGTTCCTCCGTCACCAATCGCACGCCACTCATTTGACCTGCAAAAACGGCTTTGAAACCGATTGCAGCAACTTCGCTCACATCCTCGATGCAACCTGTCTGGCTGTCAGTCAATTGATCCAGGCAAATCTGCACCGCCGCTGCGTGATCGGGCACGTGCTGTGTCCGTTCCGCGCGATGCTCCCCGATCTCGACAAAACAGGCCGATTCACTTCCCGTCTGTCCGATCCGATCAATCCCGCCCCGCGCCAATTGCGTTTCGGATTCGATATCAAACAGACGATATTTGAAACTGGTTGACCCCAGATTCGCGACAAGAATTTTCATGATTCTTCCTTGATCAAAATGCTTTTCGTTCTGTTAAACAAAGTTATCCATCAAATCGCCTTCCGGGCGAGCGATGACATGGGCGGAAACAAGTTCTCCCACCCGACTGGCCGCTTCCGCTCCCGCATCAACAGCCGCACGGATGGAACCGACGTCTCCCTTGATGACCGTCGTAACGAAAGCACCACCAATCTGAATCTGCTTGACCAGTGATACATTCGCCGCTTTGAGCATCGCATCGGAAGCTTCGATCTGTGCGATCAAACCTTTCGTTTCAACCAAACCTATTGCCTCATTCATACCTATCTGACTCCAGTGAAAAGTTTTCTGTCTTATCAACGGCATATCATTTTGTGACTTTCACAATATCCCATTGTTCCATTTTGGAAACAGGCATCAGAACAGACCGATCGTGCCGGTCATTCAGACGGCTCTGAAGAATCCTGCCAGTTGATGTTGATTATTTTCCGGCTTTCTTGGCGGGAAGAACAGAAGCGAGTTCTTCGTGTGGCCGTGGAATGACCTGCACACTGACGACTTCGCCGATTTTGCTGGCAGCCGACGCACCGGCATCAACAGCGGCTTTCACCGCAGCGACATCGCCCACAACAAATGCTGTGACCAAACCGCTGCCAACTTTTTCCCAACCAATCATTTGAACGTTCGCTGATTTCAACATCGCATCAGCCGCTTCGATCAAACAAACCAACCCTTTTGTCTCGACCATGCCGAGAGCTTCCATCGCCTTTGCCATTATTACACTCCCACTAAAAAGAAATGGTTACGAGGCTGCGCCTCAAATTACTGGTTACCTGAAATCGGATGCGTCACGTCGCACCAGGCAAGCCGTCTACTGTCTACTTCCTGCCCACTGCCCCCTGCCTACTTCTTTTTGCAGGCACAAGGTTCCTTCTTGCACAGTTCTACTTTGGTTGCTGCATCCAGATTGATGCAGTTCCCTTCGTCGGTGTCGATATGAACTTCCAGTTTGATGTTCTCACCTTCCCGCACAACGACTTCTTCCAGAATCGTGTTGCATCCGGGAGATTCGACTTTCAGTTGCATTTCATCGCCATTTTTGACCCCATAATACGCACAATCCGCCGGACTCATATGAACATGACGGGCGGCTCGGATTACTCCCTGCTTCAATTCGACAACACCTTTCGGCCCCATCAAAACGCAACCGGGAGTTCCCTCGATATCGCCACTGATTCGAACTGGAAGATCGATTCCGAGAGAGATGCCATCCGTAAAGGCAAGTTCAACCTGTGATTCATCCCGACACGGCCCCAGGATTCGCACATTCGGAAGCATTCGCCTGCGTGGCCCGACAACCGCAACGGTTTCTTCCGCAGCGAAGTAGCCATCCTGATAAAGCGGCTTCATTTCCGTTAAAGTCGCTCCCTCACCAAACAGAATTTCGACGTGTTCCTGTGTCAGATGAATGTGACGGGCCGAGATATTCACCACGAGCGGATTCGGTTTGTCCGCGGGAATTTCGTTTGTCTGAAATTGATCCAACAAAACCTTGCGAACAATCTGTTCGACATCACGACGACTAATCTGTGCTGTATCGATCATGTTTTTATTCATTTTCCGTAGGGTCCGCTGTGCGGACCAGAATTATCCAGTAACTGCAACGACAAAAACTATTCCACAATGGTCAGTTCCACGTCGGTGGAACCCAAAATCTCTTTCCAGTTGTCATCCAGACCGGAATCAACAAAAATACGATCCGGTCGATCCAGTTCGCATAATTTGGAAAGCGCGTTTCGGCCGAATTTGCCGGCATCAACCGCGACAATCACTTCCTCTGCTGTTTCCAGCATCCGTTGTTCTGCTTCCACCAGTAAACTGTTACTGTTGAACATCCCTTCCCGAGTAATCCCGCCCACACTCATGATGAGCCGCCGAACTCGAATCGTTCGCAGCGCTTCAACCGCAATCGGCCCGAGAGCTACGCCCGTTTTCGGGTACAGATATCCGCCAATTAAAATCAGTTCCGTTTCCGGAGAGTTCATCAACAACTGGGCAATCGGCAACGAATTCGTCACCACCTGTAACGGCCGATTCACTAGATGCCGGGCGACTTCCAATGTCGTCGTCCCTCCATCCAGCAATATCGAATCACCCGGCTCTATCAGATCTGCAACGGCTCTTCCGATCCTCTTTTTCTGTGAGAGTGCCCGCGTCGTTCGCTCGTCAAAATCCGTCAGCGATTCACCAACGTATGCAACACCGCCTCTGGTGCGTCGAACCTGTCCTTTTCCGTCAAGATATTCCAAATCCCGTCGAATCGTGGATTCACTTGTATCGAGCAACTCAGCGAGCTGCTGGAGCGAAGCATATCCATTATTCTCCGCATATTCCACGATTTTTTCACGACGTTGATCCGGCAGCACGCGCTCGCTCCTTCTACGAATTGATATCATTCTATCAATTATGCGCGCCATAACGATCAATATCAATCATTATCCACCATAATATCCCAATAGTAGTAAAATTATTCTGGGTAATATGGATAACAAGAGAAGAATAACATATCTTATGGGCCGAGTGGGGACAGAGCGGATTTTCCGTGTCAAAAAAGCAGAAATGTTTCACCACAAGACGGGCCCCTTGTCTTGTAGCAGTTGGTATGAAGCGGAAAATTTTTCTCAAGTTTTACAGAACGGCTTTACAGGATCTGTTTAACAGTTCTTGCGTTCACCATTTACCGCCGCCGTTTGAAGACGAGAAAATAGCCATTCGTGCGATCTGGCAGCAGTTCCCATTGTTCGGGGTGTTCGCGATATTCGCGTACTTCATCGGGTGAATGAATACTGCTGTACGGGTGGCGGGTATCGATGACGATATAATCGGTATCCTCGGGGACACCAACTTTCCCGCCGCTTACTTTGCGGGCGTAATTGCTGTAATCGTAAGATCGCTCAAAATGGGTGTAACGCGGATGTACAAAATCTGTCGAAGCGACCCGGGCGGTTGGCGGAATGAGATTGGCAATGCGGTCAAACATTTTCGCACGCTCATCCGGGAAGTACAGTTTTGCTCCATTCCAGTTCGAGCCGGCGTCCCAAAATGGAATTCCAAACGGGGTCAGCGTGAACCAGATTGATGTCGCCAACGCAGACGAGAGAACCCACCACCCCCGTCGATCGATTGGAAGCGGTTTTTCGATCGGTTTCTGTCTTTTCAACCGGGGCATCAAATTTTGCAGCGGATTTTTTTGTGCGACTCCAGTTGTTAGTGCCCAGAAAAGCAGCGGCAGTAACGGCCCGTGAAAATGGTGCATCGGCGATTGCGATAATTCATTCAGGCAAAGCAGCACAAACATCGGCAAACAGCTGAGACAGCGCCAACCGGAAAGTAGTGGTACAAATCCGAGAGGCACCAATAAAGCCAGCAGGTAGACCAACGTATTGATCGTCAACAATTCCCCCAATAGCAAACCGGGATCAGTCAACATATTCCAGATGATTTCACCTGTCGATTTCCCGAACTTCGAAAAGTAGCCGGCGTAGTGAACTTCAACCCCGCTGCGAAAACTGCGGATCAAATTCATCGCAAACATTAAATAGACAGGCCCAGCCACGAGAAAAGCCGCCCCGAAAATCATCTCTTTTTGTTTGGTCAAAGGTATCTTATCATTTGCTGCCTGTGTTTTTTTCAACTTGCGTCGTTCACGAATTGTCTGCCAAATCGATTCTGCAAGCAGCGATAATCCAATCGAAAAAATAATGATCGCAAAGTCCTCCTTGCAGCTTAAAGAAAGCAGCAACAATGCACTCGCGCTGCCGAATCGTTTCCGTTCGAGTTGATCAAGGGCGAACAGAACAATCGGCACGCCAAAGCTGATCGGGCGAAATGTTTTCAGGTCAATCGAAATATCCAGAAACTGAAGCGGGAAATAAAGTAAATACGCAATACTGACCAGCACCGCGGTTTTCTGGGACTGGCTCGAACGATATGTCATCCAGTAAACAGGAATCGCACCAATGCCGAGCGCAAACGATTCACAAAATTCGAGTAGCAGATGCGAAGGCCACAACCAGTAAAGCGGAATCAGAAGCAGGTGCACAAACTGAATATGCTCCCCCCAAAACAGTCCCTGATCAAGATAACTGCGGAACCCCTTGCCATGCGTGATATTCCATAAATGTTCTTCGTACATGGCAGAATCGCCATGAGGCAACCGCAGGTTGAACCAGAGCCCCCAGTTCATCGCCGTGAAGCAGGTCACATAAATGCCGACCGCAATGAAAACAGGAAGATGCTGCTTCCAGTTCGGTCGTAATGGACTCGATATTCCAGAGATTTCTTTCGGCCCGGATGTTGAAGATGTCGAAATGGCCAAAATTTCACACAACCAACCAGCCAGCATCATCGAAACCCAGAACACCAGCGTTGCCTGCAAGATATCCTGTCCCGTTCCCCATTGATTGATCAGTGAGACCAGCCAGAGAATCCCCCACACTCCCGGAATCATTCCCCAGGCGGCCATTCGAAAAACGGCAGAAGCAACTTTCTCAACATGAAACCTCAAGCGTAATGCAGCCAGAAAAACAAAAAAGCCCTGAAGCAGACCGATGGCAACCAGACAGCGAAGAAAAGAGGTAAGTACCATCACATGACCTTCTGCATCGTGTGTGATTTCCCCCCCAAACAGATGCAGCACGCCCCACTGCCAGGAAGCGTGGCTGATGAAAGCGGTCGCCAGGTTGCTGTTTTCCAGAATCGATTGCAGCCCCAATCCGCCGAGCAGCCAGGAGAAAGCAAGCAGAAGCCCCGCCTGAATCCAGGTTTTCGAACATTCTTCAGAACAGGATTCAGACTTTTTCATGGATTAGGTATAAAACGAAAATGGTGTTCAAAAGGGAACGAGTGGTCTCGATGCCTGGCATTTTCTGGCGAGAGGAATGAAATCTACCAGCCGCATTCTGATTAAACCAGTCGCTCCGGGCAAAAGAGTGTTTGATTATCTGGACGATACCTTAATATAGTCAAGTATTGGTTTCTCTTTTTCCAGAGTATGCAGTAAGGTGCAGCAATCTGCGTCGTGAGACGTCTTTTCATACGCGTCTGTTTTTGAACGCGTTGCGGCGGCCTGTATCTGTTTTGATTCATTTCCTTTCAGAAAGTTTTCCTGTGACTGCGGAGCAATCTTCCCAAAAGCTGTGTCAGGGCGTTGGCTCCTGGATTGTCAGCACGGCTCATGCCTTTCGCAAAGCGATGGAATGTGAACTGTCGCAGGAAGGAATCACGTTTCGTCAATGGGAAGTGCTGGTCTGGTTGAGTTCGGATGGCGAACAGCCTCAAAACGAATTGGCTGAAAAGATGGGGCTCGAAACCCAAACCCTTGGCGGTATTCTTTCCCGCATGGAACGTGATGGTTGGTTGACACGGCAAAGTTGTTCGGAAGATCGCCGAAGAAAACTGATTCGTGCCACCGCACAGGCAGAGAAAATACTGGAAGATATGCACGCCTGCTGCGACCGCGTCCGCGAACGAGCAATTCAGGGGTTGAGTGAAGCCGATCTGAATCAGTTGAATTCAACCTGCGAACAAATCCGTAAAAACCTCGACCACGAATGCCCCAAAGCTGACGTAAAACATGCCGAGCCAGTTGATGTCATCATCAACGACAACTCCTGCCCCGGTTCGGTCGAATGACGGCATTTTGACTGTTGAGTGGGATTATGCAGAACCCGGCGGAACACGATTTGATTGAGCGGATTCGGCAGGGAGACGAAAATTCCTGGCAGGATGTGATCGATTCATACGAAGGGCGTTTGCTGGCGTTTGCAAAAAGCCGGGTGGGGAACCTGCCACTGGCTGAAGACATTGTGCAAGAAGCATTTATCGGTTTCTTGACAAGCTTGCCCAATTACGATGAATCGCAAAGTTCGCTGGAATCGTTTCTGTTTCGCATTACCGCTCATAAAATAACCGACGCGTTGCGCAAGCAGGGACGACGTCCGAGCATTCAGTTGAATGACGATTCTTCCCCGCTGCCCGGCGATGCGAGAAAAGCATCGAGCATGGCACGCAGTAAAGAAGGGGGAAACCAGAAACGATCCGCGATTGCAAATCTGCTTCGGGAAATGATCACCCAGTGGAAAACAGATCGCAATTACGAACGATTAAAATGCAACGAGTTACTGTTCGTCCGTGGTTGGCCGAACAAAAAAGTGGCCGAGACTTTGGGCCTGACCGAACAGCAGGTCGCGAACCATAAACAGGCTGTCATTCAGCGATTGAAAAAAGAGTGTGTCATCGAATAGCCAGAACTCACTCTTTCACCGGAATGCCAATTTGAATTTCGTCTTCAACAAGACGCACTGGATACGATTCGCAGCGGATTGGTGAGGTGGGGGAATCTGCCCAACTGCCATCCTTTAATTCAAATTTCCAGGCGTGCCAGGGACACATCACCCTGCCCTGTTCCACGTAACCTCCGGAAAGTGAAGCTCCCTGATGCGGACAGAAATCGCTGATAGCGTAATAGTTTCCTTCGGATAAAAACAAGCCGATCACATGCCCGCAGACGGTAAAGCTTTTCCCTTCTCCTTCCGAAATATCCCCCACTTTGGCAGCAGGATGATATTCGTAATCGACACGCTGGGATTCGTCTTCGCAATTCGTCATAATGAAGGTCGTTATTGTTATCAGTTATTACTATCCGAGAGATGTCTTCAGGCCGAGAGAATTCTCCAGGAAATTTTATCTTTGGGAAACATCGAGTTCAGGAAGCATCAAGGGCCGATCTTATGAAAATGAACCCCGTAAAAAAAGCGTTGCAGGCAGGTGAGGCACAAGTTGGGACGTGGTTGTCGCTGGAATCTGTCTTTGCCCCCCGTTTTATGGCGAGAATCGGTTTCCCGTGGTTAACAGTCGATATCGAACATTCTCCCGTCAACTGGGAAACCGCCGCGATTATGTTTGGGGCGATTGCCGATGCCGGTTGCGTCCCTTTGGCGAGAGTCCCCCGCGGCGATCACGATCATATCAAAAGAGTACTCGATGCCGGGGCGATGGGAATCATCGTGCCGATGGTCAATACGGTCGAAGAGGCGAAAATCGCGATCGCTGCCGCAAAATACCCACCTATCGGTAATCGATCGGTCGGGGGCAGTATCCACGCTCTCAATTTTGACGCCGCTGCTGGTGATTATTTCAAACACGCCAATGACGAAATTCTTGTCGTTTTGCAAACGGAATCTCCCGAAGGAGTTGAAAACGCAGAAGAAATCTACTCGCTGCCCGGTATTGATGCCATTTTCGTGGGGCCGAACGACCTCCGTTTTCAAATGCGTCCGGAATCTGGTGACGATCCTTCAACAGAAGAATTCGAGGCAATGCTGAAACGGATTCTTGATGCCGGGAAAAAAACGGGCACACCTGTTGGCCTGCATGTGCAAAGCGTTGAGGATGTGCGGAAGCGAATCGATCAGGGCTGGCAATTCATCGCGATGGCAAGTGAATTAAACATGATGGTGACGGAAGCAACCCGTATCGCAAAAGAACTCGGCCTGAGTAAATCGAGTGACCTGGCCCGTTATTGATTTTCTTTCCGTTTCTTTTCATCAACTTCCTTTCATTAACACCAGAGATCCAATCGTTCGAGATGCTGGAGACTTGCTCCGAGGCACATCGTTCTTTTACACGGTGAGCGTCCAAAGCAACCCACCCGGACGGTAAACAACCGATGCGGGAAAAAGGGGGAGTAAGAGGGAGTGCAAACCGCTCGCCTATTTCTGTCACCCAACCTGGAACAGCAACAATGCTTGATCTATTAGTTATAGCAACCCATCCCGACGATGCTGAAATTTCTGTTGGGGGCATTCTTCTGAAAGCAAAATCGGAGGGGTTGAAAACAGGCGTTCTCGATTTGACATCGGGGGAACCGACTCCTTACGGAACAGAAAAGAAACGGAAGGAAGAAACTTCAGCTGCAACCAAAGTGCTCCGGTTGGACTGGAGGGACAACCTCGGATTACCGAATCGGAATTTAATGGCGAATCTGGACGCACGGCGGGAAATTGCCAATGTCATTCGCCGGTTGCGTCCGAAGATGATCCTTGCTCCGTGGGAAGAAGACGTCCATCCCGATCATGTCCAGGCAAGTCGGCTCTGCGATGACGCCCGTTTTTTTGCCAAGCTCTCCCGTACCGATATGGAAGCCGAACCGTACTGGACTCCTCGACTGTATTACTATCTCAGCATTCATTTGCGGAATCACCCCAAGCCGAGCGTGGTTGTTGATATTTCCGACCAACTGGACGAAAAAATGAAAGCGGTGCGCTGCTACCACAGTCAGCTCATTGAAGGGAAAGCAGAAACCTTTCCAACCGTTCTGGATGATATCCGCGATCGGGCTCGTTATTGGGGATGGAGTATCCACAGCGGCTACGGTGAACCGCTCATCTCTCGAGAAGAGATCGCTGTGACAAGAATCGGCTCACTGTTCGAATCTTAATCACCCCTATTGTCTTTGACCGTCGAGGCAGTAGACACCTTCCCGCTCTCATCGCACCGGCAATAAATTGTTGATCGCGTTGACTGCTCTGTTCGCTATCGCGCTGCCCATTTCCGATTTTCCCCCGGTTTCGGGCTTCGAGCTTTTCAGAAAAAGAGTTTGTGGAGAAAGAGAAACCTCCTGTTTCCGTACTGGTAACGGTTAAAGTTTACGAACGGTGCGAAAACTTATGAAAATTTCATTTTTGTTACGAGGGGCAGAACAGACCAGCCGTGCAGGGGAATCAATACCGTTCCACTTGAAAAAACAAAATATTTGCAAAAGTGGTAACAGATGATGATATAATGATACAATGCGATCGGTGGCGTCGGGGCGAATGGCAACATCAAAGCAGATGGTGACATCGAGTCGATCGGGGCATCGGTAACGTCGGGAACATTGGGGACGAGGCAGGCACCTCCGGTGAAATGGATTCATTTCGAGAGAGACTTCCAGCAGGACGGGCGAGAGATGATCAGCGTTGTGACGAAAGAGGCTTTGATACCTCACTTGTTTGCGACCCTTTTGTATGCTGCATCAATGTGGGGGGCGGTCTGCCTCGCCCCCTTGGAGATGAACGCCGGCGAGGTTGATTTCAATCGTGATGTGCGGCCGATTCTTTCGGAAGCCTGCTTTCAATGTCATGGCCCTGACGCCGAGCATCGTGAAGCGGATTTACGGCTTGATATCGCTTCGCAGGCATTGGCAAAACTGGATGACCATTTTGCGATTGTGCCGGGCAATCTCTCGGAAAGCACGGTGGTGGAACGGATCACATCAACCGACGCTGACCTACGGATGCCACCGCCCGATAGCGAACGAAAACTGTCTCCCTCTCAAATTGAAATCATCAAACAGTGGATACAACAGGGGGCGAAATACGAAAAACATTGGGCGTTCCAACCGATTCGTGATCCGCAAATCCCGGTTGTCAAACAGAAAGACTGGGTACGTAATGAGATTGACGCGTTTGTGTTACACCGCCTCGAAGAAAAAGGGATTGCCCCTTCCCCACAGGCGGATCGATACACACTCATTCGCCGGGTCACAATTGATTTGACCGGACTGCCGCCCACACCGAAGGAAGTGGAAGAATATCTGCACGATCATTCCGAAAACGCCTACGAAAAAATGGTGGATCGTGTCTTGAGCAGTCCGCATTATGGCGAAAAATGGGGAAGGCACTGGCTTGATCAGGCACGATACGCCGATACCGATGGTTACACCGTTGATTCAAAACGCTCGATCTGGCTTTATCGTGATTGGGTGATTAACGCACTGAACAGGGACATGCCGTTCGATCAATTTACGATCGAACAGCTCGCCGGGGATCTGCTCGAAAAACCGACCACCGAGCAGTTGATCGCAACCGGCTTTCATCGCAATACGCTCATCAACGGCGAAGGTGGCACCGATAATGAACAGTTCCGCAACGAAGAAGTTGTCGATCGTGTGAACACAACCGGTGCAGTCTGGCTCGGTTTGACGATTGGTTGTGCCCAGTGTCACAATCATAAATTCGATCCGATCTCCCAGAGGGAATATTATGAGCTGTTCGCGTTCTTCAACAGTTCGCAGGATGTCAATACGCGCAATCCGAAATTGATGGTTCCTTCCCCCCAACAGCGGGAAACCCTTGGCCAAATCGAACAACGCCTTAAACAGGCGCAGGAAAAACTTGCGGCCTACGATGCGGCGAAGAAGTCGCTTCCCCCGGAAAAACAAAATGCGGGCAAAGCGGCCAACTGGCACGTTGTTCCCAATTTGACTGTTCAATCAACAGCCGGGGCAACATTTGAGAAGCTGGATGATTCTTCCTATCTGGCAGGTGGAAACAACGGAAACTCCGATGAATACCGGGTTCAATTTTCGAGCCCGCTTCGGAAAATCACTGCGATCAGGCTTGAAACACTCACACACCCTTCCCTTCCCCAAACAGGGCCAGGACGGGCGAGCAACGGGAATTTTGTCCTTAATGAAGTTGAGTTGTCGCAAGGTGAGGAGCATCCCGCAAAATGGCTGCATGCGATGGCCGATCACTCCCAAAAGGATTATCCGGTTTCTGCGGCGATAGATGGAAAAATGGAAACGGGCTGGGCGATCAATGTCGCCAAAGGCAAAATGAATGTGAATCGTACCGCCCGGTTTGTTCTGGAATCGCCGATAACAGCTTCACCAGAAACCAGCCTGAGTTTCAAAATGAAATTCGGTGCCCAACCTGCCCGTTACAATATCGGGCGATTTCGGATTTCTGTTACCGATGCGACTGTCAGCCAGTTGGGAGTGCCCGATAAAGAACGCGAAAAACTTCTGGCGGCTGTGAAAAAGGTCCGGGACGCCAAGGCGAAGTTCGTGAAAAAAATTCCGACTACGTTAATCATGCGCGAACTTGCCCAACCGCGAGAGACTCATGTTTTAATTCGGGGCGATTTTCTGCGTCACGGCGAACTGGTACACCCCGCCACTCCAGCCGTGCTGACGGTCGACAGAAAGAAGCAGGAACAAAAGAAACTGACGCGACTCGATCTGGCACGCTGGCTGGTTGATAAAAACAATCCCCTCACCGCTCGTGTGACCGTCAATCGTATCTGGATGCGATACTTCGGGCGGGGATTGGTACAGACGGAAAACGATTTCGGGTACCAGGGAACATTACCCACGCATCCGTTGTTGCTCGATTGGCTCGCCAATTCGTTTATGAAAAACGGCTGGTCGCAGAAGAAACTGCACAAATTGATTGTCACCTCCGCAACCTATCGGCAAGCCTCCTTGATGCGTGAAGATTTGGCACAGATCGACCCCAATAATAAATGGCTCGCCCGTCAATCCCGATTGCGTGTCGATGCAGAACTGGTGCGCGATCTGGCGTTGTCAGTCAGCGGATTGCTTTCTGAAAAAATCGGAGGGCCATCCGTCTTCCCGCCACAACCGCCCGGTGTTTACTCCTTTACGCAGAATAAATATCAGTGGAAAACCAGTACCGGGGAGGATCGCTATCGACGGGGGATGTATACGTTTTTCATTCGTTCTGCCCCGTACCCAATGCTGACTACATTCGATGTTCCTCGCTTCAACGCGACCTGCACACGACGAAACCGCTCGAACACGCCGCTGCAATCACTCGCCATGGCGAACGATGAAGCAATGATTGAAATGGCCAGAGCGTTGGGGAATCGAATCCTCAAGAAAAATTTTACTGACGATAATCCTCGTTTGAAATATGCGTTCCAACTTTGCCTGACAAGACCGCCCAGCAGTCAGGAACTGGCACAACTGAGACGATACCTGAATCAACAACGTGAAATCTTTCAGGCTGATCCGAAAAATGCACAGCTTGTGGCAGGAAATACTGCAAAGGATCAATCGGGTAAATCAGATCACTTGCATTCCGTTTCTGAAGCAGCGTCCTGGGCTTGCGTTGCCCGTGTGCTGATGAATCTGGATGAATTTATCACAAGAGAATAATCATGGCACAGCCTCATCAGTTGAACACGTTAGAACAATCATTGCTGAGAGAATCGACGCGTCGTCACTTTTTTGAAAAGTGTGGCATCGGTCTCGGTTCCATCGCGCTCAGTTCGCTGCTGGCAGCCGAGAACTCCCTCGATGCGGCTGCGCAACAGAAGCAGAAGCCACATCATACACCGCGTGCCAAGGCGGTCATCTATCTCTTCATGGCTGGCGGGCCAACGCAACTCGATCTCCTTGTTGATAAACCGGTTCTCCGGAAACATCATGGGCAATTGCCCCCGAAAAGTTATCTGGAAAGCAAGCGATTCGCTTTTTTGAAAGGAACCGAAAAACTGCTTGCCAGCTCTCACACGTTCAAAAAACACGGAGAATGCGGGCAGGAATTGAGCGATCTTCTGCCTCACTTTGGCCAGATTGCCGATGACGTTTGCTGGATTCATTCGATGCATACCGATGTGTTCAACCATGGCCCTGCGAAATTGCTTGCCAATACCGGCTCACCTCAACCGGGTCGGCCGGGGATGGGAGCCTGGCTGACTTACGGCCTTGGCAGCGAATCCCGGGACCTGCCCGGCTTTGTTGTTTTGCAATCTGGCCCTCGTGGCCCTCGAGCGGGTTCTTCGTTGTGGTCCAGCGGATTTCTGCCGACTTCTTTTCAGGGAGTTCCCTTCCGAAACGGACCGGAGCCGGTTCTCAATCTGAGCAGTCCGCAGGGAATCTCCCGCCGCGGTGAACGCAGTTTTGTCGATGCAGTCACCGCAATGAATCGCCTGCGTCGGGATGTTGTCGGCGATCCTGAAATTTCAACCCGTATCGCGGCGTATGAAATGGCGTATCGCATGCAGAGCAGTGCGCCCGACTTGATGGATATTTCCAACGAAACGAAACAGACACTCGATGCATATGGTGCGACTCCCGGAAACCCCTCTTACGCAAATAACTGCCTGCTGGCTCGACGTCTGATTGAACGGGGAACGCGCTTTGTGCAACTGTATCATACCAACTGGGATCATCATGGCGGTCCGACTGAAAATCTGGAAGTACACTTGCCCAGAATTGCCAAAGAGATCGACCAGCCAACCGCTGCGCTGGTTCTCGATTTGAAACAGCGCGGGTTGCTGGACGATACGATCGTCATTTGGGGAGGCGAATTTGGACGCACCCCGATGGGAGAAATTCGCGCAACATCCGGTCGCGATCATCATATCGATGCCTATTCACTGTGGGTTGCTGGGGGTGGATTCAAAGCCGGCCACATCCACGGCAGTTCTGATGAACTCGGTTTGACTGTCACCGAAAATCCGGTGCATGTACACGATTTGAACGCAACGATCCTTCATCAATTGGGCATCAACCACAAACAACTGACCTTCCGCTTCCAGGGACGCGACTATCGCCTGACTGATGTGCACGGAGAACTTGTCAAGGATATCATCACTTGAACCGCGTGTCGGTTTACCGAATAACTGATAACTGATAACTGATAACCAACTCTGTAAAAACGCCAGGGCTTTTATCAGACTGAAATGTCCAAGCAATTTTTCCTCATCGATGGTTACAATTTCCTGCACGCAGCAGGAATGATTCCCCGTTCCGTCGGCCCGGGAACATTGCAACGCTCGCGCCGGTATCTGCTCCGTTTTCTCGAACGACGATTGACATTACCGGAACGGACAAATACGACTGTCATTTTCGATGTGCATCAGACAAAAGACAGAATTGCCCCTGAAGAGTCTTTTGCTCAAATGACAATTATCAACGCTGTGGATTACCCGGATGCGGACACCTGTATTGAAGAATTGATCGCCAAACACTCGGCACCGAAGCAGTTGGTTGTTGTCTCGGCAGATCATCGATTGCATCGGGCCGCCCATAAAAGAAAATCGACCCCCATCGATAGCGAAGAATTTTTCGAGTTTCTCAATAGCCGTCTGTCCTGTCCTGCTCGAAATGAAAGTAATAGTGATGAAGCTGATGAGAAATCACAACACCTGCAGGGCATTGAATATCCGGAAGAAGACCTGCCGGAAGATGTCATCTTCCCCCCTAATCCCCTGACGGAAATAAATGATCCCGATTGGTGGGAAAAACGGATCCGGGAACTGGAAGATGAATGACGATCACAGCACACCATTCAACTACAAGAGAATATTCAACCGAGACGTGCATGAAAATGCAACTGCCCCGTCCGGTAGATGCTGCTGAGAGTCGTCCCGTACCCCAACTTCACTCACATTATTGCCATCGGAAAGCTCACCGCCAGGTGCTGGGGGATCCGTCAGCAACAGTTGCAACATTAACGGGACATTCCGCTGAATAGCAGATCAATTGCATGGGCCCATTCCTGAAGCGCAACTCTGTATTTTTTTTCTGCACTGGCCTGCTGCGCTTTTTTTTGGGCCACGTCGTGTTTTTGGCGGTCGTACTTCCAGTGCTTTTTCCGTGCTGTCTCCAGCAGTTTCTGATGGGCCCCTTCAATCTGATCCATGAACGCCTGAGTGAATCTGACCGCTGCGGTGCGATAGGGCCGAAAGAAAACTGTTGAGGAATCTTCGTCATCCTCCTCATATTCCTTTTGGAGAATCCGTTCTCTTTCGTGTCCAATGCGGAACGCCAATATGACGATCACCGCTCCCAATATCCCCAGGCCGGCTGCAGCCACAGCCCATTGATAATAGGAAAGCACGCCGGCAGCAAGAATGCACAAAAAAGCGAAGCCGAGCAGCAGCGGCTGAACCCATTTTGGCTGAACCTGCGGAAAGTCGTATTCCTTCGTCAACGGTTGTTTCGATTTTCCGTCCTGATCGGTGACGCGAACAATAACGACCGTTGAATTATCCGCCCCCCCTCGCAGATTGGAAAGGTTAATGATGAATTTGGCTGCTTCAGGAACAGGCAGGGACTTGGCAATGATCCCGATTTCCGTATCGCTGAGGTACTTTGTCACCCCGTCGGAACAGAGAATATAAATATCACCGGGCATGTACTCGTAAGGGCCTTCAACATCGATTTTCACTTTCGGATCAGGCCCCAGACATCGTGTCAGGACATGACCAAACTTTTCGACATCGACATTCGGTGCAGTGGGAGTCCGCCTGTTTTTCAACCTGTTTTCCGAAGCAACAGTATGATCGAACGACAGCTGATCGATTCGCTCATCGCGTACCCGGTAAATTCGGCTGTCCCCCACATGAGCAATGATAAACCCCTCGCCGGAAATGATCAGCGAAGAACAGGTTGTCCCCATCCGTTTGAAATCACGATTTTTCGAACCGATATCGTAGATAGCCGCATTCGCCTCATCCATCGCCTGCTTGATTGCGAATTTGGCCTGTTCCTGCGGAGTCTTGAAATAGAGATGCCGAACCGTATCAACTGCAGTTTTGCTGGCCAACTCCCCAACTTCATGCCCTCCCATTCCATCGGCTACAATAAACAGATGGCCCCGATTGAGCCACATCGACTCTTCCGGACAAAGCGCGATCGCGCAGTTGTCCTCGTTATTTTGCCGTTTCATCCCGACATCACTGCGAGAGGCGTACTGTAGTTTGGGGACCCAGTGCATAGGATTGGTGAAGCTCTAATTCGGTCGAAATCTGATAAATGGGAAACTCAGCACAGTCGGTTGAAACTGTCAGGCGACAACCCGAGGCTTACCGCCCTCCGGACAGATTAAACCAGGCGGGAAATTCGGGCAGCGGCCCTTGGTGCAATATACATCAGATGCACAATCGAGACACCTGAACGAATGCAATTACTGCCATAATTCACACACCAGGCGTCCCGGTTAAACAGGCTGATTGTAGCATTTCGGGACGTAATCTGGTATGAACTCCTCCAGATCGGTCGGGAACCCGGTTACCTGAATCATCCGAATTGATGCCCCTGTCAGTTTCTTTCTGTTCATCTTGCTCAACGGAGTGACGTACCATGAAAAAAATGAGGAACCGATGCACTTGGCTTGTCATGTTCACGTCACTGTCCATCAGCCTCAGCCAGGTCAGTGCCGATGAGAATCCGATCCGGTTATTTTTTGATGCAGTAGATACCGGGCAGGTCGAATCCGTAAAAAAATTGATGCATCCACAACTCGCCAGGCAGATCGATCCTCCTATTCTCGAGGCCTGGTTGCAGGCGGTTTCTTTCCGCCTGGGGCCAGTTGTTGATATTGTCCCGGAGTTTGAACAGATTCTCCCGACAGTGCAGGAATACACGGCGACTGTCCAGTTCAAAAAAGGAAAAGCACATGTCCAAATCAACCTGTCCAATCGGGAAATTGTCAAGTTTGAAGTCAAATCGGCCAAGCTGATAAACTGGTTTCAGAGACCGACTTCGCTGCAGTACTACAACAAGCAGGGTGAAAATTTTTTGAAGGAACTACAGGCTCTCAACTACCAGGCTGCCAAAAAGCTGCTTCATGAAAAAATAGCCGCTCAGCTGACGGCCGGCGACCTGAAATCGTATGCTGAAAAAATCGGCGAAAAAACGGGCGATGTGGAAGCGATCCGTTATCGATTCGCCAGACTGACTGTTCTTCCGAATGAACAACTTCAGCAGATTGATCTCTTTTACGAGATTGAGGGAAAACAGGGATCCGTTCAGGCGGAACTGGCGATCCGCTTCCAGGGGATGAGAGGTTACATCGTCAGTTTTGAATTCTACGACACACCTCGCTGAATCCCGCTCCCTGCCGGGGTGTTTCACCCTGGCTGCGATTCGATCGTTATCGATTCACCTCTTTCCGCAGGGAGGGACTTGGGATGCAGTCCCTTGCGGGCAATGTGATAGGTCAGCATGGCGTCGGAGCCATTGACAATCAAAAAAAAGAGAATGGCCGAGACCATCTCTGTAGGATCAGCGCCCGTCAGAAATCCTGAAAGCCGGACGAGTAAAAATGTCCAACTGCTCAATCCGCCAAACATTTCGAGAAAGGCGATAAAATGATGCCCCATCAAAAAATCACCCCAGGACGGAAAGATCAAACTGCGCAACGCCAGTTCTTTCGGAGACCAGAACTTCGCCCCACATGTTTCGCAGAAGTATTCATCTTTGGAAACCTTATCCAGGCAATGACTGCAAAGATTTTCCAATGATTGGGAGACAGGGGGATTGAATTCCGACTGCCGAAACGCCTCCAGTGCCTGAGTGAAAATAGTCGGCATTTCCTTGCGATCCTGTCTGGAAAAACCTGAAAAACTCAACCTGCGTCCATCCTTGAGTTTCAGATTCAGCATTCCGTGCCAATTCCCCTTGAAGTGAACGATCTGGTTGTAATAGACCATCCAGAATGTTTTTTTCGGTTTCCCCCTTGAATTCGTGCGGAACATCAGCAGACGGACATTTGTCAGAACAAAAACGGTGTGATTGATTCCATGAGCCCAGATTCCCATGAAAACCGCCTCGGTAAGAGAGTGCTGATTACCCTTGGCCAGAAAAAGAACTTTTTCTCCTTCAAATAGACAATCCTTGAGCAAGCTCTCCAGATGCCGGAGCAGTTTATATTTCGACTTAAAAGGAACCTTCCAGCCCCAGCCTTCCACTTTGGGAAAGATTTTTTCCAGGTCATAATCGATATCGGGCGAAAGCGACATCCCGAATTCTTCCAGACGATCCTGCGCAGTAATCGCAACCGGCTCGACAGAAAATGTTTCCTGCTGATCGAAAGTCATCTTTCTTCTCCACAAGATTCCATCAAGAGAACGGCTCTCTCCTGAACCGGCAGTTTTCCGGTCCCGCTGTTTTAGAATTCAGATCGAAACAGGACAACGGGAGAGAATGAATCCCCTTCCACGGACAAATCGACGAGCATGGGCAATTCGCAGACATGAATAGACTGTAACAGCCTACGGAAAATCGGCTCAACAGGAAGCGCAAAGTGCAAATGGAATCGTCGCCCGTTCGCCAATTCAGGTGTATCGGATTTTACGGTATTGTTCCTCAAAATATTCCGGAAGCAGACTGTCAACCTGCAGCAGGCCTTTGCGGGTCAGCACAATCCTGTCCGATTCCACTTTCAGATAGCCCGCCTGCTCCTGATTTCTGATCGCCGTTTCGAATTGATCGAAAATATCGACTCCAAATTTTTCCCGGAAGTAGTCCGCCTCGACTTTGCATTCCTTCATCTGGAGAACAAATTCCCGAATCAGACTCTGATGTTTTGTGGGAACGTAGGCGCGATTGATGGGCAACTCTCCTGCCTCCACCGTTTCCAGATATTGTTCAAGCTCATCGTAATTCTGATAATGAACTCCCTGAAAATGGCCAAAAGAGGAAACACCCAGAGGCAGAATATCGTGGCCGCGAAAAAGATGATCCCGGTAGATGAAATGATCGGTTTCAGGATTTTTGACCAGTTCCTGCCCTGAAACAACATGATAGCCGGCAGCCCCCAGACGTTCGATCGCTTCATTCACCCACCGTCTTTTGGTTGGCCAATCAGCAACCGGAGAGGCGATTCCGGTTTCCTTCATCCGCTGCGAAATGACTGTATTGAACGGGAGCTCCATTTGATAGATGGTGATGTTATCGGGAGAGAGTTGCATCGCCCGGTCGAGATTACGGTGCCAGTTTTCATCTGTTTCCCCAATCATCCCCGCAATCAAATCGATATTCACCTGTGCAAAACCGGTTTGCTGAATCCACTCGTATGCACGAAAAATTTCAGGAGAAAGATGGGCACGCCCATTTTTCTGGAGGATTTCATCATTGAAGCTTTCCACGCCCAGGGAAACGCGCGTCACTCCAATCTCCCTGAGTGTTTGCACTTTTTCCCGGCTCAATGTTCCCGGCTCGCATTCGAATGTGACTTCCGAAGCGGTCTCCCACGAAACCGACTGGCTGAGTCGATCCCGCAATTGACACAACTGTCTGGAACTGAGATAGCTGGGGGTTCCGCCGCCGAAATAGACAAACTCGACCTTTCTTCCTTCAACCCCGGGCATCTTCGAAAGTCTGTTCAACTCGTCATCCATCGCCTGCACATAACGCTGGATCGTTTTGGCGTTCTGCTGGACATAGACGCGAAAATAGCAAAACTGGCAGCGCTTGCGACAAAAGGGAATGTGCGCGTAAATCCCCATCGGAATCGATCGATCCGGCTCCTGCTGTAATGCCTGCAGAGCTTCGGGCAGGTACTTTCTGTCCCAAACCGAATAGGGTGGGTAGTTCGTGATAAAATAACTACCGACTTCTGTTTTGTCCGGTTCCGATATTTCAAATTCTGTCGACATGGGCCTGTTTTATTTTTGCAAGATCAACCGGCGGATGTCGGCTTCCCGAGAACCACCTGATTGCGTTTTATGAATGTTGTCGGCACACAAATGGAATTGGTCGCCTGGAATCTCCCGTAAATCACTTACCGCCAAAACAGACTATCTGACCACCCGTTTCCGCACTGCCAATGACAAGATGCCGCTCTCCCACCGCAGGGGAACCGGGAACCTTGCGACCTATTTTTTCCTTCCAGAACTCTTTTCCCGTTTCCAGTATTACCCCGTAAAGATATCCGTCATCACTGCCAAAATAGACACGATCCCCCACAATCACAGGCGAACTATCAACTTTCCCCCGTGTCGCAAATGTCCAGACCTCTTCTCCTGTTTTGCGGTCGATACAGTGCAACAGTTTATCACGACCACCGACAATTACAAACTTTGGGGTGAGTGCCGCAGATGAATGATACGGAAACTCTCCGGCTGCAGAGCGGTATCGCCACTTCACTTGAAGCGTCTTCCAGTTGACCGCAATCACTTCACTGGCGTAGGTTCCAACGTACAGCATCTCTCCCCAAATGGCGGGCGAGGCGATTAAATACGTCTCGAGGGACATCCTTTTTATCTGTTTTCCTGTTTGGATATCAACGACACGGAGTTGCTCATCGCAACCGGTGACAAAGGTGAACCCCTGCGTGATAGCGGGACTGCAGTTGACGTATCCTTCAGTTTCGTACTTCCACAATTGCTTTCCTGTCGCCAGTTCCAGGCAGTACAGGGAATTATCGTAAGAACCGAACACAATCCGCTCCCCGATCCGGGACGCAGAACTGATGATTTCTCCCATCGTTTCAAATTTCCAGCGTCGCTTCCCTGTTTTCCGATCAATACAATGAAAAACCCCTTCTTCATCGCCGATACAAACCGAATCTTCCGTCACCAGCGGAGCAGCCTTGAAGCCAGGCGCGAATTTATCGGGGTTCGGATCATCTATCGAGCGGTACTTCCACAACTCCCGGCCGTTTTCAAGATCGAGACAGACAACAAAACCATCCAATATTCCACAGTAAACACGACCTTGTGCAATCGCGGGGGTTCCTGGAACGCCATCCTCGGTTTCGTAGCTCCATAACTGTCTCAAATCGCGGGGCAAATCTGAACCGGCAACACCGCGCAACAGGTTCCCATTCCTGAATGAAAGCCATTGATCCGTCTGCGGCACCTGTTTGTTCTCGCCATCTTCTGCCTGAAGACCATTTGCCGGCGAGAACAACCCGCCGGGCAAACTCGCTGCCCAAAAGAGACCGAGAAACAACGTTCGCACTGTTTTTTTCATGAGGTCCATGCGCATTCGTAAATTTCCTGCATCAATTCTGTCCGCACCTCTCTGGGATTGAAATGGCCGGTCCACTGTTCAGCGGCTTCCTGAGCCAGTTGTGGAAACAGATTTCTGTCGATCTCCACCTGATCCAGCGAAGTTGGATTTCCCGTCATCGCGACAAGCTGCTGGATGTACTGTGCCAGTTTTTCAGAGGCTTCAGGGTCGTCGGCTGAACAAAGCCCCGCTTCTTCAGCCAATTCCCCGTATAAATGGCCAACAACACCCTGATTGAAACGGACAACATGGGGCAGCATCAAGCCAACCGCGACTCCATGCACCGTGTTGAAGTGGGCAGATAACGGATTCGCCAACGCATGGGTCGCACCAAGCATCGACTGTTCGATCGCTGCACCTGCCCAATGGGCGGCCAGCAGCATCTGACCTCGGGCTTCAATATCCGGTGTATCCTGAAAGACCGCGGGAAAAGCCTGAATGATCAATCGCCATGCCTGCATCGAAAACATGGAAGAAACCGGCGTTCTTTTTTTGGTCACGTATGTTTCAACGATGTGGCTCAGTGCGTCCACCGCCGTCACCGATGCGACGGCATGAGGCATCGTCGCGGTCAATTCCGGGTCGAGAATCGCCACCTTCGCCGCTGCTTTCTTGTCCCCACACGCCATCTTCATATGTGTTTCAGATTGGGCGATCAATGCGAACGATTGAGCTTCACTCCCGGTTCCGGAAGTGGTCGGAATCGCGATGAAAGGAAGCATGGGCCTGGTCGCTTTCCCAACGCCCCAATAGTCTTCAATTTTCCCTCCATTGGTCAGCAGAAAGTTGACGCCCTTGGCACAATCCATACTGCTGCCACCTCCCAGGCCGACAATAAAATCAATCTGCCGGGCGGAGGCCACCTGCAAGGCACGATCGACATCCTCTACCGTCGGGTTGGCACACACACCATCGAAAACAACAACCTGTAGTCCGGCTTGCTTGAGCGAATCAACAGCCCGGGCTTCGTGCCCTGCCTGCGCGAGTCCCTGATCGGTAACAAGAAGAACATGGTGGGCTCCATATTCGCAAGCCAGGGAACCCAACCGGGATAGCGCCCCCGGTGCAAAAATAGTGCGGGTGGGTAGTGAAAAATCAAACGCCGAGACTTTTGCGATTTCGGTCGATGGTTTCGAGGAATTGATCACGATGATATCCAGTGAGGCAGGTCAGTAAAATCAGCGATGGGTGCGTTCACCACCGCGATCACTCCATCATACGGACAAATACTTGCCAGAGCAATGACCCTGCTGAAAACCGGCAAACTTTGTTGCCCGACCGCTGTTTTTTCTGCTGTTTTTTACTGCTCACTGTCAGCAATATGAAAACCAATCATCGGTTGGCTTGCCCTGCATTTCTTCGAATCCAAACAGACTGGAAACCGGAACTTTAGCGGCGAATTCTGCGGTACGGTTGGGCGGCTGAGAAACCGGTGGGCATCGTCATTGAGCGGTCTTCTTCCCGGGAAACGCTGCGGATCGGAGTTGTCTGTTTGATCGGGATAACCGATCGGGCGTTGACTGATGAAAACGAAGGCCTGTTCGATTGCGATATCATGCGGCGATGGGCAGAAACATTTTGCGTTCTATTTAATTCGCCGGTTAAATCGGCGATCAATCGAGCCGTAGCGGAAGGAATGATCACGACACGTGTTTGTCCGGGAGCATCTGGAGATTCGATGACGATGGTCAACCTGGCACCGTTCGCAAACTGCAAGGGATTCGTTGACGGGGTCATCGCCGACGGGGTAATCGCCGATTCCTGGGTGCTCACCGGCTCTTGAGCGGCCAATGGAACATTCGAAGATATCGGCACACCGTTGCTGTTCCCCCCTGCGGTGTTTCCTGCCGGAACGGCTGCAGGGGGTTCCTGCATGGGAACGCCGAAGGCGTCATTACTGTTGGTCGCGACAACACTTTCAACAGGTTGCGCAACGGGTTGCGATACCGGTTCCTGTTGACGGATAATGCTTTCCAAACCGCACGAAGCAACAAGTTCGAGAATCGGTTTGAGCCCGGCGTATAGACCACGTTTTTCTTTTGGATCTGCCGCGATACAAACACCGACCACCTCATTTTCCAGATTGAACAATCCGCCCCCCGAACGTCCTTGAACAGGCACACCGGTACATTCGACGTTGTCGGGGCCGGTGTATCGATTCAACGCCGTGACAAAGAGATTCTGTGTTGTCGGGGGTTGCCCGCCACTACAGCCGACACTGATGACCGACGATCCCTTGGGAAGTTGCGAACCGCTTGCTGCCAACCTTGCCACGGGAAGGACACCATCAGTCGGAATGGAAATCAAACCGACATCGGCATCGAGATCATACTTAACGACCTTACCCAGATAACTTTCGAAGCGCTCCCCCGTGAAAAAATCAACATCGACTTTTGAAGCATCCGTCATTTTGCGGAAAATGTGCCCGCAGGTTAAAACGTAGGAAACCCCGGGAGTCGAATGGATGATCGTTCCCGAA
>JALTOP010000435.1:0-5154 GCA_027000105.1 Planctomycetaceae bacterium
CTCAGTGGGAAAGGGCTCGCCTGGGGAGAAATTCTGGGGGGCTTCATTCCCGATCTCAGCTTGATGTCGAAACCCTCTCCGAAATTTGACGAAGCACTTGCAGCAACCGGGCCGTTTGCAGAGTTCTGGTCGAACATGATTGTCGCCGACCAGCAAAAAGTGATGATCACGGCGGCTGCGACCGCGGTAGGTATCAATATGACGTTTCTACTGCCGTACTCCATGTTGAAAAAAGGGTGGAATAAAAACTATCGCGAACTGGCGATTGTCGATCTGGCGATTGGGCTGTTTATTCCGTTTATGCTCGCAACCAGTTGTGTCGTGATCGCCTCGGCCACACAGTTTCATGCGGTTCCCGCTGCCGGATTCCTGGGCGAAAAGGATGAAAGCGGCAAACCGATCGCCCCAGCCAAAAATCTGATTGGTGGTTACACCAAGTTGATCAACAAACGATTGAAAGCGGAGTTGAAAGACGATTTCGCAGAATTGGAAAAAGATGAAGCGAAACTGAAAGCCGCCCAGCAGGCGGTTCCGAAAGCAGATAAACGAATGGCGGCGATGCTTGTCAGACGGGATGCGTTCAACCTGGCGAATTCACTGAAAGAACTGACCGGGCCAACCGTTTCACAATATGTTTTTGGCGTTGGTGTTTTGGGGATGGCTCTTTCAACCATCATCATTTTGATGCTGATCAACGGCTTTGTCGTTTGTGAGATTTTCAGGCTGCCTCATGGCGGGATGTACCATCGCGCGGGGTGCTTGATGGCCGGATTATCTGGGGCGATGGGGCCGTTCCTGTGGAGCGGAGATGCGAAATTGTGGCTCGCGGTGCCGACCTCGATGTTCGCTTTCGTTCTGCTCCCGATTGCCTACTTCGCCTTCCTGTTCATGATGAATTCAAAAAGTCTGCTCGGCGAGAATCGTCCTCAGGGAATGCAACGCGTTATCTGGAACGTCTTGATGGGAACGGCAACTTCTCTGGCGGCATTCGGGAGTTTATGGAGTATCAAAAGCAGCCCGTATGCTACAGAAGGTTTTCTCGCTTTGGGAATCTTTATTCTGTTGGCGCTCATTGTTGCGCTACTCAAAAAGCCGGTGCAGGACGAAGGCCGATGAAATCTTTCATCCTGACATGAACTTGATTTCCTGTATTGTTTGAATTGTTTGGGTTATCTTGAACTGTTTGAGTAATCGCCGTGAAATAGCAGCCTGCCGGGTGGTATTTACCCGTAAAAGCATCCGTTTCGGTGCACTGTGTCGATAAAAAATGGAACGGCGAATAAATAGAACCGCTTCTGGTTGGAGAGCAATGATGGCGAAGTTCTGGGGAGCAAGCGGAGCGATTCTCGCATTTCTGGCTGTCGCCTTGGGAGCTTTTGCCGCGCATGGACTGGGCGAACATTTTGAAAAACTGTATGCTCAGACTCCTGCAAAAATAGTCGCAGGGCATCCGGTTCCCGCTGCTCAAAAATATCTGGCGGATTTCAAAACCGGGGCAGAATATCAGTTTTATCATGCGCTGGCATTACTGATTCTGAGCCAGATTTCACGAGGTGATGGCAGCAAATCACTTCATGTAGCCGGCTGGTGTTTTCTGCTGGGAACCCTGTTTTTCTCGGGAAGCCTCTATCTGCTGACGATGCTCGCCCTCCCTGTTTTGGGAGCCGTCACGCCGATTGGCGGGGTACTGTTTCTTGTCGGTTGGGGAGCCGTTGCGAAGTTCTTTCTCTCGAACCGATCGAAGGATTGAGCAGGTGTTTTCTTCCTGACGGAGCGATAGGATTCAACCTGGGATGCTTGCATGGCAAAGTGCTTGCATGGCCGACTGTTTCTGTGCCGACTGTTTCTGTGCCGAATGATTCTGTGCCGAATGATTCTGTGCCGAATGATTCCGGGACAACGTGGATCAGTTTTGAAAATAGCGGACTGCGTTTTCAAACAGTTTCAGGCCGTCCCCGTTTTGTTCTGCATTTTGTGGTGATTCCCGCCGCGTCCATTGGGGATGCTGGGTCGGTTTGATAAACCTCTCCGGATGGGGCATCAATCCGAGTACGCGCCCGGTCGGGTCGCTTAATGCTGCGATATTGGCGATGGAACCGTTCGGGTTGATCGATTCCGGCAGAATGCTGTCGCTGATGGTTCCCGATTTATCGCAGTAGCGCATGGCAATCTGCCCGGCTGACGCCCATCTGGCGGGCAAGCTCTGATCGCTGACGCAAATTTTTCCTTCCGCATGGGCGATGGGCAATTCGATTGTTTCTATTCCCTCCAGAAACCGGCTTCGTGAATCGTCACAGACCAGATGAACCCAGCGGGCGGTATATTTCCCGTTATCGTTCCATGTCAGCGTGACCTGTCGTTTTTGTCCATCTGGCGAAGTGGTCGAGTCATCGTTTCCGGGAAGGATCCCCGCTTTTATCAACACCTGAAAACCGTTGCAAATGCCCAGTGTCAGCGTATCGCGAGAGAGGAAATCATGCAGCATCTCATCGAGTTGCCGACGAATCTGCCCGGCGAAAATGACGCCTGCACCAATGTCGTCCCCGTAACTGAAACCACCGGGGATGCAGAGAATTTGGTATTCCTTGAGCCGTTCAGGCTGTTTGGCCAGTTCAAACAGATGCATGTTATCGGCTTGCGCACCGGCCAACTCAAAGGCATAACAGGTTTCCAGATCGCAATTGGTACCTGGGGCTCTCAAAACACATACACGGGGAGAAGTCATGAAATCCAGCTTAAAAAAATGGGATGATGCTGCAGGCAGCAACTGATTCGTTTTCCGTTACGATTTTGCCACGGGTGAGCCGGGAAAACCGAACGGCCTCGATTCGGGATTTTGTCGGCAGGCTCCCGGAACCTGTTGTCTGTTTGCATAAGATAGCAATGTTTTGCAGTAATTACAGCGATCACCCGTACCATTCCTGTCAACCGGTACTCAAATCAATTCTTTCACAATCGCTAGTTTCAGAACAATGAACGCATTGTGAATTGAATGGTCTCCCCTGGTGCCCGAATGCCGATTGGATAGATGTACGTCTTTCACGATAATCTCTTTTTTGAACGGTGTTTGAGCGGAAATATGTTCAAGGCTTTCTCTGCAAAATCGTTCTCCTTTGCGTCGGTGGGCTTGCTCGTTTTGATGCTGTTTATTGCGTCGCAACAGATGGTATCACAAGGGGTTGCAGCTTCACGCGACAGTTTTGATTCTGCCGATGCAGGTGCGTTCGATATCTATCAGGGGGCCATTCCGATCAGGGAATATTCGTTCGAGGCGGATGAGGATCTCGATTACGATCGGCAACCGGACGACTGGATCAGACGTAAAGGGGCTGATTTTCGCAATTATGTTCTGTCTGAAATCGACTACAGCCACGCGGCCAGTGGCAAGCGGAGTTTACGGATTGATGTGAACGGAAGCGGAGCGGTCTACTACTCGCCCGCCCTGCTGATCGATTCGAAACATTCCTATGTCTTGCAGGCTTCCATTTTGACTCGGGGAATGAAGTATGACGCGGCAGTTGTGTCGTTCTCTTTCCTGAACCATCGCAAACAGCGGATCAGGCGAGTCGTGACTGCACCGGTTTCTGGCACACACAAGGAATGGGTGCACTTGAACCTGCCACCGATCGTTCCTGATCCGGAAGTCAAATATATTGTTGTCGGCTGTCACATTATCCACAGCGAGAATATGGACATCAGCGGGTCGGCCTGGTTCGATAATATATCGATCGGGAAACTGCCCCGACTCAGTCTGGTAAGCAACTTCGAAACACATTTTCGTCAAACCCGTTCCAGAGTCACGATTCACAGCAGCGCAACCGGATTGGATCGGTCACACGGTAATGAACAGTACCGATATGAATTGCGGTTACATTCTGAAGATGTCAACGGGAATATTCTCGATCGAACATCCCACCAGTTCAGTTCGAAAGCTGACCAGAAAAAACCGGATGAAACCAGTTGGGATCTGGAAGTCTACCCCCCCGGTTATTATCGTGTTCGAGCTTCCCTGTGGCGCAATGGTGAAATTATCGTCCGAAAACGGACCTCGTTTGCTGTTTTGAATCTGGTCGGCAATGCTCCCTCCAGAGGAGAGTTCGGCTGGAATCTTTCCGGTGCCAGAAATCATATCCCGAATGCCGATCTGCTGGCTATCACAAGAGAATCGGGCATCAACTGGATCAAAACCCCTGTTTGGGAGGACGCGTTTTCACTTCATTCGAGTGAATCGGGCCATCTTTTGACGGGCCTGCGCAATCAATCGATTATCCCCATTGGCATGCTGGTCAATCCGCCGGAAAAAATCAGAAAAAAGTTTGCAGAACAGTGGACGGGCATCAGCGAGTTGTTCACCGCCCCTCCCATTGTGTGGAGACAGGAGGTGAATCAGGTGATGGCCCTCTATTCTCCGACGGTCACACGCTGGCAACTGGGAAATGACGAAGATACAAGCTTTGTCGGGATGCCCCACTTCAACGAGACCATGGACAAAATTCGAAAAGAACTGCAACGTATCGGACAAATCAGGCAATTGGGGGTTCGTTGGAACGTCGGTTCTCCTGTCGATTCAAAGCGCTCGCTGAACCGAAACTTTCTCTCCATCATCTTCGACGAAAATGAAACGATCGAATCGATCTCAAAGTCGGTGAAGAATATCCATGCGGCCAATTATGAAGCCTGGGTTGTTGTCAAAGCCGACAAGGTGGGCTCAAACAATGATCCGGACAAACGGGCCAGCAGTCTGGTGAAACGACTGATCGACGCCAAACGCTGTGGAGCGGATCTCATCTTTTCCTATGCCGTGTTCGACAAAAAATTTGGCCTGCTGAAACCGGATGGCTCTCCGACGGAACTGTTTCTTCCGTGGCGAAGCATTGCTCTGGCGTTGAATGGAAGTCGATATGCCGGATCGATCCAGTTGCCAAACAACAGCACCAATCACATATTTTTGCGGGATAACGATGCCGTGATGGTTCTTTGGAATCAGGAACCGACGGAGGAGGAAATTTACCTGGGCGATGACGTGACTCTGAAGACAATTTGGGGAGATGAATCGCGTTTGATCGGCTCTCCGGAAAACGGTCGACAGAAAATAATGGTCAGCGACGTGCCACAAATTCTGACAGGATGCTCCCGGGAACTGGCCATGTGGAG
>JALTOP010000435.1:5164-8327 GCA_027000105.1 Planctomycetaceae bacterium
TTTTATCACAATGTTGTCTTCATGTTCCGCGGAGGAACTGGCCATGTGGAGAATGGGAGTTCATTTTGAAAAAGGGAGAATCGCCAGTTCCTCCGCGGAACATGAAGACAACATTGTGATAAAAAATTCGTTTCCCTGGAGTGTGCGGGGAAAAGTTCAGGTGCATCCGGCTGAGGGCTGGGAAATACAACCGCATGAATTCCCGATATCAGCCGAGCAGAACGAGGAACTCTCCTTGCCCCTGTCGATCAAACTTCCCACTCAAACAGGCATTGGCGAACAGTTATTATCTATCGAATTCGACCTGGGCGGTGCGGGTATCAACTTTCCATTTCGGGTCTATCGCAACTATCTGGTCGGTCTGGGTGACGTTCATATGGCGGTGCAGTTGACAAAACTTGAAAACGGAACGCTGATGGTCGAGCAGATTATCACCAATAAAACCAATCCGCCTGAGAGTCTCGATTTACGCTGTCACCTGTTGATCCGTGGGCGTCGACAACAGACCAAAAACAAGGATGGTATTCTCAGCGGGCAGACGGCCAAAAATATCTACCTGATCCAGAATTTCGACCAGTTGAAAGAAAAAGATATCTGGCTCAAGGCGGTGCAAAAAAACGGGCAGCGTTCCCTTAATGAAATCCTCAATGAAGAACAAATCAACAATCTTCTGAATCGGAAAAAAGGAAAAGAGGACGCTGAGGCAAAGAGAAGGAAAATCAAAGCCGAAAAACTTTCCCGAAAAAAGCGGACGTTCATTCTTTCAAAATTTGAACAGAACAGGAAAAGAAGCGGAGGCTGACTGCAACGTTCTCCTTCGCTCTCCAATTATTCTTCGTGGATGCCTTGCCGTGTCAGTTCCGGGGTTGCAGGCCAATCGTTCCAGTCAGTTGGTTGAGGTAATCATCGGATTCGATTTCGCAAATCTGTTTTTCCACCCACTCCCGTTTTTCCTGCAGGCCAAGTCGTTCCGCTTCCTGCCTGCTGTTCGGCTGGGCAATCCAGCGATCGATATACGAGCGGTGTTGCTGCATCAGTTCCAGATCGGCTTTCTGTTTTGCCACCAGACGCTGATGATACCAGTCGCTGTTGAGCAGATGATCTTTCGTGAACATCCGCCTGATTTCCGGGTGTGCCGCATCGCGACCGTTATCGTTTCCGTGCGCCATGATGTTGATCAGTGATTGAAGGGGCGGGCAGAGATCGTTGTACGTGCCATCTTCCAGATACTGCAAGGCGACCTTTCGATGAGCTTCGCAGATATAGCGGACACCTTCATGGAAGGCGGCTTCGTCCTGCAACTCCGGTTCCAGCATCTCCTGATCAAAAACGCTGAGCGGGTGATCGAACAGACGTCCAAAATAATTGCGGATGAATTTTTGCGTCATGCGATACCCCAACCGGGAAACATGGATTTTTTCTCCTTCAAATTCACGGTCTTCCAGTTTTTCGAGACTGCCTTCCCGGATGAGATAATCGGGGTCACGTTCATGAGGTTCGAGCCTGCACCACAGTTCTGGAATCAATAGGGAAATATCGTGATCGACCTGCACATTCGGGCCAATGTGTCCGGCTGAGGTAGAGAAGACCTTCAAATCGGTCAACAGATAACTGACCAGCGCTGCGTTGAGATCTGCCGCTGTCTGAAGTGCGTTGAACGGCCCTTTTGTCAGTGCCCCTTCTGAACCGAACCCGGTTGTTGAAGGACTTTTCCCGGTCAGCGAACAGATGAAATCCATGAACAGTTCAGGAAGTTCCTGATAATGAATCGGATTATAGACAGCCAGTGAAGGAATCCCGGCCTGTTTGTCCGGCGGGTTGTTGCGTCGTCCCATCAATACAGAATGAACCGGGATGTTCAGTGGTTGATCGAACGGTATTTTACGCGCCAATCGCATTGCCCGTTCTGAAACATATCGGGCAAACGGTTCGACAATATCCGGCCGTGTCTGCAGATACCGCGGGTTTTTACTCGGTTTTCCATCGACTTTCCGCGGGTTGGCCGAACAGGCGACATAATGGCAGTTTTCATCGTCGAGCATCGAGCGGAGCAGATTCTGCATCGGTTGGCTGAAGGCGTCGAAATCGGCGACATATTCCGCCATCCGTTTGACATCGTTTTTGGTCAGCGGTTCGAAATTGGAAATAAAATTGGCTGGCCCCGCCAGGTCTGCTTCCGCCTGTTTATCGAATCCGCGATGGATCGCTTCATCGGGCCGTTGAAACAGACGGTATTCACAATTAACGACGAACTTCAGACTCCCGCTGTTTTCTGAATCGGCCAGATACGGAACCCGGTTGGCCGGAACAACGGAGGAGGAAGTGATATCGTCTTCCATCTGTATTTTTACCGAGGCGGAAAAATCCTGTCGTAATTTGAAGGTGCGCCATTTTCTGGGGCCAATGAAACCGACTCGCAAATAGGTTCCCACAAGTTGCCGTTCACGATACTTCAATTCGTGCCCCGGCTCTCCGTTGACAATATCGACACCGAACAACTGCTGCCAGTTTTCGTCCCAGTTCTCCTGTTCGAATCGTTTGATGATAAACAGCATCGAAAGCAGATAGCCGGGGATCGATTCAAGCCATTCATTGTACTCATCACTGTAATCAGCCGAGGGATTCAGCAATTTGATGACCGACCCCAACGATCGCTGCGGGCCGAAAATTGGGCGGGACTTCGGGTTCGGGCCGTAATCAGGAGCATTTTCATAATCTTTTCGCCAACGAAGATGGTAATCCTTCTTGTGAATGATTTCGTCGATACGGGCGAAGTCTTCTTCCAGGTTGGAAACGAAAAGCGGGCCGTAGTGCATGTAATCGACCAGCGATTTGCTGATTTCGCTTTTCCCGCCACCACTGACGGTGCACGGTTTATGGCAGAATGTTCCATGTGAAGAAGTCCCGATTAATCGCCAGCTTGGGGCGTTCGGATGCTTTTCCATACGAATTTGATAGCCACTGGGCGACATGTAAACCTTGCCCGGCAACAGCGGGATTTCCTGTAACTCGCCGTTTCGTGTCCAACGGACATGTTGCTCCCGCAGAACCGCTACTGCATTTTCCGGCAAGTAAACCAAATCGGGAAAAACAGAATCTACGCCATGCCCCTGCGGCTGAATGTCGATTGTTCCTCGGGATAGTTCAACCACAGCGTCAAAAT
>JALTOP010000435.1:8337-10442 GCA_027000105.1 Planctomycetaceae bacterium
CGAAAAGGTTCGCCGAGAAACTGAGTTGCGTTTTGACTTCTTTCTTGCAATAGCCGAAATAGTTATCTGCAATCAGCGTGACGATCACCCCGCTTTCGTCCCGACAGGTCACTTTGAAGGGCAAACCATTGTTGTAGAGTTCCGTTTCTTCCTTCCAGCACATGCCATCGCGCTGCTGTCGGGCAGTCGCCTGATCCCAATGAGGCAGTCCCAACTCCTTCTTTGTAAAATGGAGCATTTGCGGAGCGAGAATGACCGCACCGGTGTGGCCGGTCCAATGTTTCACATCCAGGGCCGCGTCATTATCGGGAATGAGGGGATCCCCGGCGTTACCGAAAATCGATTCCACAAAATCGAGATTGCTGACCAGCGAACCGGGCGCAAAAAATCGAATTTCCATGCTCTTGTAGGGAGAAACGCCCGCAATTTCCGGCGACACAATGGGACGCAGATAGAGAGAAACGAACGTCTTCGCTTTCTTTTTGCATCGCGAAGTAAAGGGAAGTTCCAGGTATTCATCAGGCGGATTCATCGCAATTTGAAACAGACGGGCGAATACATGCTTCGGCACCACCTGTTTATCATCTGCAATCGGCAGTCCACCTTCCACGACATGAAAGGTTCCTTTGGTTGTTCGGCGATCATGTTTCGGATTGTGAAGCACTCCGTTTTTCACCCGGTAGGAACTGACCAGTTCGTTGCGGTATTCATCCCCGTTGGCAGGCAGCGATAAAACCCGTCCCATCCCGTGTCGATCCAACGTCAACGTTTGATCGGGCAGGCGAAGCGGTTGTTCCAGTTCGAGTGATTCAAAATACCGATCCAGAAACTTTTCAATACGCAAATCGACTGCCGTGGGCGATTCCTGCAGCAATCTGCTTTTCTCCCGATAATTCACCAACAACGATTCCGCCACATCCTGAATCGGGGAATCTTCCTGATCGGGGGCTGACGGGAGTCCCGCGGCCAATAATTGCAGGTTCGCATGAAAAACCAGTCGCTTTTCGGCTTCCTGCCGGCTTTCATCGTCTTCATATATTCCAAGAGCCAGCTGGCGATTGCGAAACCCGAACGTTTTTACGATTTTATCAGTTGAAGAAGAGGTCATGCGATTCTGTACTGTTTGCAGTCGGAGTTAACATTGCGGTCGGAGTCAACGAAGCATTCACCGATTTATGCCCGTCAACTCCAGTGGATAATCTTCCCAAGCAGAGCGGCAAATACGGGAAAAGAATACGGGAGAAGTGACGGCAATTCCGGTGAAAAGGCTCTTTTCCCTTTTGGATGAGCCAACGTAATCGTCCCATCCTAGAAAAAAACGTCTTGGCAGTCTACATCAGCAAGACAGGCGAAAGCTGTTGTGGACGCCGAATTTCGCGTGGGCATCGCGGCGAACAATCGGGGTAGCGACTCATTTTTCGTCGATAACAACGGCATCTTCCAACAGGTAGAGTTGCAGCCACTCCCCGTCGATGTAGATGGGATCGATGCGCAGTGTGCCGATCACATCGAAAGGACGCCCCTGGATATAATCGGTCACTTCCCCTTTTTTCAGGACAGTGCTGATTCGATCGTAGATCTTTGGTGTGCGGCCGAAGCAGCAGATCTCGTTGTCTCTGACCAGTTGGAAATACGTGATTCCTTTTTGGGAAAGCGTCGGGAACATGTAACCGCGAATTCGTATCCGTTTGCCGTTCAACCCGCTCAGCCAGTCGGGGAACATCTTGGTGGCGTTTTCAGGTACCGGTTCCATATTCAGAACCTTGAGTAAATCGATATCATCGAAAGAGACCCGAATCGCCCCTTCCTTACCTTCTGTGCGGAACTTCTTTTCCGGAATCAACAGCCGGGGTTCCCGTTTTTCAATTTTCTCCGGCAGGGCTCCGGGCGCTATTCTCCCCGGTTGCATCAAGCCCCCTCTTGAACTCGGTTTTAAGCCTGGCCTTAACCCTGGTTGCGCAATACCGGTACGGGCAGGATTCGAACTCAGCCTGCTTTTTGCCGGTAGCGATGAAGCTGTTCCCGGAGAGAGCATTGCGGCGGCGTTTCCGCTTTTTCCCGGGTTTTTGCGGTCAATTCCGGTTTCTTTCGGTGCCTGTGATTGG
>JALTOP010000435.1:10452-11218 GCA_027000105.1 Planctomycetaceae bacterium
GGACGATGTGCTGTGCGCGTCGTCTGCTTTTCAATCGGCTCTCCCTGTTTCCGTTCCTGACCATCCGGTGGATCGGAAGGTGTCGCTGGGGCTGCTACCGTGACCGAACCGGCTTCTTCTGCCTGTAATCGGGCGAGATCTGCTGGTGTCATTTCGTGATAGGTGGCCTCATCGGCAGGTGTGCATCCCGAAAGCAGTTCAAGCGTAACGACAGCGCACACAAACAGCGAACTCGGCAGACCAGTTCGAATGATGAGCCACGGGGAGACTAAAAGGCTGATTTTGATCGATCGCAACGTATTGCTTCCAGTGCGTAAATTGGTTGGAGACCTTCCGGAGTTCTATCTCTGGTGAGCCTCAAAGTTCCCGCCACCGCAACGCGCCCGGTATGATAGTCGGCTCCCTTTTCATTCTGCATTTTAACCAGAATCATATCGGTCGGTTTCGGTTGACCTCCGAAGCAGCACTCACCAGTATCCTTTAAGAGCAGGAATTGTCGCAACCCTTTTTTTTGTGCCTGGGGGTACATGTAACCCTTCAGGAAAATTTTCTTGTCGATCAAAGCGGCGACGTCGGGGTGCAATGTTGCCTTGCCTTCCTTGATGGGAAAACCCTTGGCGGAGATCTCACGGGCAAAGCTGACCCGACGGTATCCTTCGGGGACTTCCGTTTTGAACGCGTAAATTTGGGAAGCGACACCCAAAGTGCCGAACGCCAGCGAGAGAACCAGGGCGATGATCGCCATCACCCGACCACTGTACATTCC